>JADBON010000223.1:0-2940 GCA_015656305.1 Alistipes sp. | reverse complement strand
GCAAGCAGAACGAACGAGGCGAGCGACAAGCATAGAAGAAGGGTATGTTTTTTAATTCTTTTCATTTCAGTATTGGCGTCTATATGCCTGATATTACTATATGCTCCGAAGAGCTGTTATTGCTTCTTAACCAAATAATTACTTTAAGAAATTGCTCCCCTCCCCCACGGAAGGGGAGCAATCGGTTTTTAAGTTTAGACTATGCTAAACAAGGTCTTATTAGCCGTAGATTGGGTAACGAACCTCAACAACCCAAGGCTTAACAGTTACAACTACCTCAACACAGATACCGTCCTTAGACTTGATGTTGTCCTGAACGAATGTAAGGTCGATAGTGTAGATATGACCAGCCTCGAAATTATTACCATCAGCCTCTGCGCTACCAGCAGTCTTTGTAAGACCAGTAACCTCCAATGGAAGATTGCGGCTTGCCAATACATAGTCGTATGCATAAGCGTCGATGTCAACAGTCAAGCCTTCAAACTCGCAAGGACGAACGTTCCAAGACCAAGCGCCATTTGCAGGAGCATATGAGTTAGAGCGGCCCTCTGCCTCAGGATGAGTGTTAGGATCCTTTGCAGCAGTTGCAGGATTGTACTTACCATAGAGACGTACATCGCCGAAACCTGGAGCTGTGTGAGCCTCTGTAGCGCCTGTCCAAGTAAGGCTCTTAAGCTGCAACTCATCCAAGTCGTAAGTCTGTACGTCGCCGTCAGCGTTCAAGAAACCAAGATCTGTACAAGTGATGCTGCGAACCTCGAAACGAGCCAAAGCTGGAGCTACAGTTACATCAGCCTGCCAAATGTGGTAGAAAGCATCGTCTACGCGGTGAGTAACACCTGTATCGTAGAGAGTATTCACACCGTAGAGAACGATGTCATTAACACCACGATCCAAGTTCTTAGCCTCATTCTCTGCCAATGCCTCAAGCGCTGAAATGTTTGTAGTACCGTCTGTGATTGTGATATCACCCTCCTCAAAACGTACTACAGCAATCTTCTTAACCTCAGCAGGAACCTTGTGCCACAAGTACTTACCTGTTGCCTCATCCTTAACGTAAGCATCACCCTCACCCTTGTGAGTATTGTCAGTTGTACCAGCAGAAGTAAGGTTGTCGTGGAAAAGGATAGTACCATCATTCTTCGCGAAGAGAACTACCAACTCATCGTTTGAAGCGCAAGCCTCAGCAGCGCCCTGTGCAGTATCACCACCCTGAGCACGAGTGTAAGTCTCGTTAAGGATAGAGATCTGGATTGTCTTTGTCTCAGCGTCAGCGTAAGAAGGAACATTCTCCTTCTGGCAAGATGCCAATGCACCAAGAGCCAAAATTGCTACGAATAACTTTTTCATAGTTTTTTAAGTTTAAAAATTAGTAAATTTGTTAATATAATTATTTGGTTTCTAATTATTTCGTTAGATAGAGGCGAGGTAACGCTCCAACTCCGCAAGGTTGTGTTGCGCATCCTCATTACCCTCCTTAGCGGCCTTGCGAAGTAGGTCAAGAGCCTTGTCGTAGTCACCCTTGAGGATGTAGATATAACCCTCGGCAGCCTGAATACGTGCATCCGCCTGATTGCTACGCTCCAAAATCTCGAGAGCATAGTCAACATCACCCTCCTTGAGCGCAAGGTCAGCTGCGTTGACAGCAGCAGCAACAACCTCTGGATAGAGGCGAACGGCAGTCTCCAAGACGTTGTTATACTCTCTCGAGCCACGCTCGTAGCTTCCTGCAACCTTATACATCTCATCCACAGAGAGTTTCTTAGGGTGCTCGTTGATAAGGCGACGTGCCTCCTCAAGGTCGAAGTTACGAATCTCGTAGATAATAACGTAGTCGTTGCGGCGCAACTTTGGATACATCTCATTCATCAAGCGGGTGTAGATATCCGAAGGCTTGAGCTGCGAAAGTTTCCAATCCTTCTGGTCGAGAGTGAGGTCCGAATCGATAATATCGTAAACCTTATCACGATAGAGGAGTCCTGGAGTTGCATCAACCAACTCACGCAAGCCTGCCCAATCCTCACCGCAGCCGATAGCCTCGATAAGTTTACGCTCTACGCCTGTCTTCCTTGATACGTAGTTTGCCAACGAGTTAGCACGATTCTGTGACAACACCTTGTTATGCTGCTCCGTAGCCTCGGGAGATGCCCAACCCTCGATAGTGATAGAGGTAATAGTGAGGTCCTCGTCGTCGTCCACCTTCGAGATAGACTCGATGATACCCGCAAGCTCCACGGCATTGTTTTTGTAATTCTCCAAAATCTCGTAGCGGTCTACCCAGAAGTTGATATAGGCCGTATGCGACTCGTTACGCACCTTGATAGGCTCTGGGTCAGGCTGAATGAACGACCACACATACTCTGGAGTGTAGATATTATGACCGAAATTACCAACAGGGACATCGCGCTGGCCACGAAGCTTACCACAGCCGCACAAACCCTCGCGGATAGCAACCGTAGAGCCACGCATCCACTCGGCAAACGCAAAGCTCGCCTCGTAGTTTACAACCTGCTTCACACCCTCCTTCTTCTCGGCACGCTTAGCAACGCGCTGCGCAACAAAAGGATTCTCGGTCTCGGGAACTGCGCCATCACGCTTATAGTAGAAGTAGGCACGGCGGCCCATAAGCTCGATAGATGGCATAGTAATCTTATTCTGGCCATCGGTAACGATTGGTGTAAGGATAACAGTCTCGTCGCTACCGAGCGATATCTCCGAGATGTCGATATCCATCGCCACCTTAACCTCGCCATTATCGCGGCTAACCTCAAGGTTGCGAATCTCGCCATCCTCGGCGTAGAATAGTTGCTGTGCCGAAACTGATGCCGCACAGAAGATTGCTATATATAATATAAGTATAAATCGTTTCATCGCTCCGAGTTTTTAGAATAGATAGACAATATTTACAGCCAACTTCGTAATACCCCAATAGATGTGGTC
>JADBON010000199.1:0-3307 GCA_015656305.1 Alistipes sp. | reverse complement strand
CTGTATCCCTATGGATGTTGTTGAGGAGGAGGGTACTTGTGTATTCTCTGGCAAGCCTTCGAAGTTCCGTGTGTTGTTCGCGAAGTCTTACTAATCGAGCAACGTCGCACTCTGCGATATATAATATTAGACCACCCGAGCAAGCGCTTGGGTGGTCTTTTTATATGAAGGTATGAAAAAGGAGGGATGTTATTCCACCACCCCCCCCTTCATTTATTCCATAAAAAAAGGAGAGGCTTTGAAAAAATCTCTGCTCCCTCCCCCTGTTTGTGATGTGTTGCACAAGGCAACTCACATAAGATATTGATTATTACTCCTCCTGACGGTAAGTATGCTCAACATAGATTGCGTGCTGCATAGCCTCACGCTTTGCAATTGAAGGCTTTGTGAAGTACTGACGACGACGAAGCTCCTTCAATACGCCTGTACGCTCATACTTTCTCTTAAACTTCTTAAGGGCGCGCTCGATGTTCTCACCCTCCTGCAACTTCATAATAATCATAGTTCTATTCTTTTTTTAGTTTTTAAAAATCTTGTTTGTTGTGGTTGCCATATCTTCTATGGCGGTTGCCTAATTTGTTAGGCGGTGCCTACGTTTGAGTATTCCTAATACCTCGCAGGCTAATGTTCTTGTAAGGTGGTCTTTTAGCTATGCCTCTGGTGTACCAAAATCGAGATACGGCGCTATTCGCGCAGCCTCCTCTGTGTTAAATATTTTAGAGTCTATCATCTCTTCTATGGTACTCCAACCTCCTTTCAATTCTCTGTGGTTAATAATCTGCCTGAGCATTCGGTTCGATAAATATGGATGAACCTCTAACTCTTTAGGGCGTGCAAAGTTAATATAAATTTTCTCAATTCTCGCACTATCACAGTAAATTTGTTGTGAAAATTTGCAAAAATTCTCCTCCGTAACCACCGAAAGTGCCTTTATTTGCGAAATATCGTAGTAACCACCCAGCAATTTGCGATATTCGATGATTGCTTGTGCGCTCTTTGCGCCGATGCCAGGTAGACGTACGAGGGTTGTAGAGTCGGCAGAATTGATGTCGACAAGCTCGGGTGTTGCAACTATCGAGGGAGCCTCCTCCTTGGGGAAGATAATGTATGGCTTTAGTCGCTCGGCCATCGTGCTATCTACGGCGTAGCACTCCTTAAACTCCGCAAAGTTGCGGTAGCCACCAATCATCTCGCGGTATCGTACAACAAGTGCCGCCTGACGAGCGGTGAAGCCAAGAGTGTGGAGATACTCCACCGTTGCAGTGTCAATAAGGAATGGGGTGAGGGTTGCGGTCGGAATGTTGCGCTTCTCGGTGTTGTCGAACCTCTTTACCTCGAAGCGATACTTCTCACCTATTATAATATATGGTTCGAGGATGGCGTATAGCGAGTCGGTCATCGCGTGGCAGAGTGCCACATCCTCCTTTATGCGATAGACCTTGCCCGCCTCCCTCCAGCGGATGATGCTTACGGCGATGTCGCGCTCGATGCCCATCTCGGTAAGTTCGAGATACTCCACCTCATTAGGGTCGAAGGCGCGTAGTTGTAGGGTAGTGCTATCTGTCGTCGCTACGCTCTCGGTTGCGGCCTGATGCCTTGCTATCTTCGCTCTTGGGCGAGATAGCGAGCCAACAACCACTATAACAACCACAAGGAGGATTGTTATGAGTATTCCACGTTTATGTTGCGAGACGGTGTTACGCATACCTTAGAGCCATTGTTCGCTATCCGAGAGCCATATCTTGCGGTAGCGGCGTGATGGTGACTCGATAAGCTCGCCTATGCCATACTCCTGCCAACGCTCGTCAACAAGATGAATGGTCTCGGGGAGTGATGTCACAGCATTTGGGAATCGCGAAGGGTTGTCGCCATATCCTGGGCGCTTCGAGCGAGCATCAACGATAACTACACCCTCGAAGATGCGGATGTCGCGCTTAGGGTCGGTGTTTGCCGCAGCAAGCCACAACAAATCCGATAGCGTCATACTTCCCGCAGCTCCGCGGTCGAAGAGTGCAACAACCTTCATATCCATAAAGTTATTCTCGTTGATATAGGCCTCTACATCCACCTTCTCCCTCCACTCACGCTCGGCATAGAGAATCAAGATGCCATACTCCTTCGCAAGTTCGGTGTTGAACAACTCTACGCCACCTGAAGGTTGTGCCGTACGTGGCACGTTGAAGCTACGTGGTGTGGCATCCACATCCGTAATATCTATTGCGAGTTTCGAGCCGTAGCCCGTAGTCTTTGTCGCGTGGTCGAGGACATCGAGAATACCCTCCGACCAGATGAGGTTGCGCTGTGGGTTGATATGTGCAATGCGGCGTAGCACATCCTCCTTCGAGCGTATGTCACACTCCTCGGGTGCTACGACCATATATTTATTAAACATCATCTGTCCCGCACCCCAGAGTCCCTGTGCCACCTTGTTAGGCTGTCCGAGGTAGCGTTTGATGATGGATACAAGAGCGATGTTGTGTGCCGTACCCTCGATAGGCATATAGAGGTCACGTACCTCGGGCTGTACGGCAAGGCGAATTGGCGCGAGGAAGATGCGCTCGGTGGCCTTCGCGATGTAGGCATCCTCCATAGGCGGTACACCCACGATAGTAGCGGGGTAGACGGCATCACGGCGCGAGGTGATTGTCTCGATGTGGAACTTTGGGTAGAGGTCCGTAAGGGAGTAGAAGCCCGTGTGGTCGCCAAAAGGGCCCTCCACGGTAAGCTCCTCGGAGGTGTCGACATATCCCTCCAATACAAAGTCGCAGTCGGCAGGTACCCATAAATCATTCGTCAGGCACTTCACCAACTTTACGGGCTTCTGGCGTAACATACCCGCCAGCAGCATCTCGTCCATATTATCGGGCATAGGTGCCGTAGCGGAGTAGATATAGGCAGGGTCACCACCAATAGCCACACTTACGGGCATACGCTTGCCCAGACGCTTGTAGGCGTCGTAGTGGCGCGCACCAGTCTTATGGCGGTGCCAGTGCATTCCCGTAGTGCGCTTATCGAAAATCTGCATACGATACATTCCGAGGTTCGGGATTCCCGTCTCGGGGTCCTGCGTTGCAACCATCGGAAGGGTAATGAAGGCTCCACCATCGTATGGCCACGAGGTGATGATAGGAATCTTTCCCAGGTCTACATCCTCGCCTTGCCATACTACCTCCTGACACTCGCCACGCTGGGTGCTACGCTTTGGAAACCACTTCGCCACGTCCGTAAGTAGAGGTAGCATCTGTAGCTTCTCCCAGAGTGAGTTCTTGGGTGACATAGCACCCTTTAGGAGGTTGTCTATACGTGT
>JADBON010000256.1:0-2576 GCA_015656305.1 Alistipes sp. | reverse complement strand
TGCGCAGATTCCTAACGGCGATATGGAGCGTTGGAGCAAACCTACATTCTGGCTACCTTATGGTGAGGGTGATGCTCCATTCTGGTTGACAGGTAACGAGGGTGGTAATATGGCTGGTGCTGTACTTACACAGCCATCTGCTGATGTGCGTCCAGGCTCTACTGGCTCGCAGTCGGCATACCTCAAGTCACAGAAGGCTTCGGTATTGGGTATCGGTAAGTTCGCTGCTGGTAACCTCTTCACAGGTACCTTTGCAATGAGTGGCTTGGATGGTATCGTAACCTTCGGTCGTGACTTCCAGTTCGCAGGTAAGCCAAAGAGCATCTCGTTCTGGATGAAGAACAACGAGGGTACTATCGACGAGGGCTCTCACGCTTCGGGTACTGATATCTACACCATTATGGTGCTTATCACCGATGGTACAACCTATGCGGTAAATACAAAGGATACATCGACATTCCTCACTATGGATTCGTTGGCGACACGTGAGGGTATCATCGCATACGGTTATATCCAGGGCTCTGACTCACGTGCAGAGTGGACCGAGGAGACTATCCAGATTAACTACCGCGAGGATATGAAGAGTGTTACGCCAAAGAAGATTGTCGTATCATTCACACCTTCGGGCTATGGTGACTACTTCTGCGGCTCTACAAGCTCGTGGATGTATGTTGATGACATCGTATTAAACTATTAGTAACAAACCGAGGTGGGGGCAATGGCCGTTGTCCCTACCTCAATACTATAATCAATGAAGAGATTCTACACGCTTCTGTTGTTGGTCTTTGTGGCCTTTGGCGCAACGGCACAGCAGACAGAGAATATACAGAACAGTAACGGCTCCCCCAGCACAAGTGGCCTCTCTACGGATGAGGCACGCAAGCAGCGTGGTTTTGTATCGAAGGATTGCTTCGTACCTAAAGGTCAGTGGATTTTTGGAGGTACGGCATCCTATTCGGCACACCGAAACCAGAACTACAAATTCACGCTTATAAACGATATCGACTCGGAAGGCTATACCGTTAACGTAAGCCCTATGATTGCCTATGCGCCTTGGCGTAATATGGCTGTGGGTGTGCGCTTTGGCTATGGTCGTTCGCTCGTTGCCCTCGACAATGCATCGTTGTCGGTGTCGGACGTAGATATTAACGTCGATATGTTCCACCAGATAAAGCACTCCTACACAGGAACGCTCTTCTGGCGTCCATACATTCCACTTGGTACTACCAATCGCTTTGCCCTCTTTGCCGAGGTGCAGCTTAGCTTCTCGGGTGGTCAGTCAAGAGTCGTAGCCGCAACATCAGAGATTGATGGCTATCAGGACTATCGTGGTACCTATACCAATAGCTTTGGTGCTTCGATAGGTCTTCAGCCAGGTATCGTGGCGTTTATCACCAACAATGCCGCCGTAGAGCTATCTATCGGTGTGTTGGGCATCGGCTTCGACCGTCAGCTACAGACAAAGAATCAGGTGGAGCAGGGTAAGACAAACTCTCTGGATACTAACTTTAAGCTAAACCTCCTCTCGGTAGGTTTCGGTATGTCGTTCTATCTATAAACCAGCAGCATTATGAAGAGATATTTACTTTTACTTATCGCCGCTGCGTTTAGCTCAATAGTTGTTGAGGCAGCCGATTTCACATTTTCACCAGACGCGGCGGAGGAGAGCACAACTACATCGAAGTTCTTGCCTACGCGCCAGCGTATTAATAGAAATATTGGTATCAACGATTTCGTCTACAAGGGCGAGTTTATGGTTGGACTTACGGCATCATACGGTAATCTCCGCTCGGAGGATTCCGATATTATGTTGCTCTTCGATAATATCAACCTTGGTCTTCGCACCGCTACGGTAAAGCCATTCTTTGCCTATGCCTATCGCAATAACCAGGTTGTGGGATTCCGCTTTGGTTATGAGCAGATTGCCGGAGAGGTGGGTAATCTCGACCTAAATATTGGCCTTATCGCCGATATGGAGAATATGGGTATTAGCAATATGGGACTCCGCAACGAGAGCTTCTCGTGGTCGTTGTTCCACCGCAACTACATTGGTCTCGACCGCCGTGGTACGGTAGGTGTGATTATGGAGGCGGAGTTGTTGTGCAAGACAGGTACTACGTCGATGTGGAGTGGTGCTGCCGAGGAGCGCACAAAATCTGATAGCCGTAACCTCGCAGTACGTCTTAACTTCAACCCAGGTTTGGCCATTTACGTTATGCCACAGGTCTGCGTAACGGTAACCGTAGGTGTTGGTGGTTTGTACTACAACAACGTCCGTCAGTATGATATGTTGGGTGTTGAGACAGGTCGCCGCGACCGTTCGGGTTTGAGCCTAAAGCTTAACCTCGCGGATATTCAGGTGGGTATCGTGGCTCATTTGTGGAAATCAAAGAAGTAGTGAGTATGAGCAAGTTGTTTAGATATTTGGCCTTGTGCCTAATGTTGATTATGGGTGTGGGATGTATCGAGAACGATATTCCATATCCTGTTATTAAACTCGATATCCTATCACTTGAGGCTGAGGGTTTGAAGTCTGCACCAAAAATCGACGCTACGAAGAAGAGTGTAGTATTGGA
>JADBON010000114.1:0-4829 GCA_015656305.1 Alistipes sp. | reverse complement strand
TGCTACGCAGAGCGAAATAAATAGAAGAAGTATACTCTTGAGTTTCATTATCGAAAAAATTTCCGCAAAGATAATCAAAATATTTAAAGATGACTACTTATACTCTTGTGGTTTTAGACCGTTAAACTGCCAAGTGCGGTCACGCTTAATGGTCACATCATCGGGCTTATTGCGGTAGACACGACTATAATCGAAGTAAAAACCCTTGATGCCATCTTGCTTGCGCATTAGCGGAACATACTCCGTAGTGCGACTTATGACACGAGCCTCGTTGTATGTATAACCCTTCGATGCCACAACATCGTAGGCGTGCGAGAACATAAGGATATGCCACGCCTCGTCCTCCTTAAGGCCTGTTCCCGAGAGTTCTATAGCCCCAAGGATGCCATTAAGATGGTCGAAATATAGCTTCTCGCGGCGAGGGTCATCCAAGGCTCCATAGGCATAGGCTAACATATTGAGCATCTTGGGGTTGAAGGGGTCTATCTCCATCGCCTCTACACCTCGCTCGATAAGCACTTCGAGTTGTCCAACGGTAGGGCGTTCGGGGTTGATACTTGCCATAATGCCCAGCATCTCGTCGAGTGCCGTATTCTCGGCAAAGGGTTTATACTCCGCCTGATAGATGAAGCCGTAGTAGAGGTAGTAATACTCCATCTGCGTAAGAGGCTCCGTGCCGAGGCGGTACTTAAGCATAAGGTTTGTGTAGTAGTAGGGCGATGAGGTATCGAGGGTCTTCTCAAGGATATCCTCCTCGTTAGGTACTATCTTCTCAACCTCCTGCGCCGAAAGCGTAACGATGCTCATCACCGCCACTAAAACCGCAATAAAAAATCTCTTTATAAAGTTCATAACGTGGTGTTTCTCCAATAAACGCACTCGCTACTCCAAAACGTATCTCTCGATAGCAATCTTTATGTCGCGAGCAAGCTCCTGGCTACCCTCAGCCAATGGTAGGCGTACCTCGTTGCGTGTAAGCCCCATAGCCTCGGTCATAACCTTCACACTTGTAGGGTTACCCTCGCGGAAGATAAGCTTCAGTGGCTCAGTAAACTGCTCCTCCATCTGCTTCTCTGCACTCTCTATATCTCCCGCCATAGCGTTATGAATACACTTGCAGAAGGCCTTTGGGAAGGCGTTGGCAGCAACCGAGATAACGCCCTCGCCACCACGCTTCATAAGCTCCACGGTTATGCCATCATCGCCCGAGATAACGAGGAATCCCTCTGGACGGCCATCTATAATGCGCTGCATCTGCTCAATGTCGCCCGATGCCTCCTTGATAGCCACAATATTTGGTGTTGCGTGCGCAAGGCGTAGCGTTGTCTCGGCAGTCATATTCACGCCCGTACGTCCTGGAACGTTGTAGATAATCACAGGTACTGGCGAAGCCTCGGCAACAGCCATAAAGTGGCGATAGATGCCCTCCTGTGAAGGTTTGTTGTAGTAAGGTACGACGCTGAGAATAGCAACGCACTTCGAGAGGTCGAACGAGCGGAGTTGTGCCACAAGGTCGGCAGTATTATTGCTACCCATACCTGCCACGATAGGTACACGCTCGGCAGTGCGCTCAACGATAAAGTCGAGAACCTCCTGACGCTCCTTTAGTGATAGTGTTGCAGTTTCGGCCGTAGAGCCGAGTGCCACGATATAGTCCACGCCACCCTCGATGACATACTCAACCATACGTGCCAAAGCCTCGTAGTCTACTGCGTAGTTGTTGAAAGGGGTTATAAGAGCTACTCCCACACCCTTAATCTTATTCTGTATCATAGTAGTTTTATGTTGTTCTTGGTTATTAAAATAGTGTTCCTTGTATAGGTTCTGCGTCAATCCTCTTCTCCTCCGCGGGAGCCTCCACCACAATCTGTGGAGCATCGCTTATGAGCGAGAGAAACTCCTCGAGCGAGAGTATCGTTACGCCTAACTTCTCGGCCTTCTGGCGCTTCGCAGGGCCCATATTATCTCCCGCCACGATGAAGTCTACGTTTGCCGAAACTGCAGCGAGGTTTCTACCTCCGTGCTGCTCGACCATAGCCTTCATATCATCACGCGAGTATCCTGGGAACTTTCCCGACACCACAACGCTCTTACCCTCCAGAGCATTCGAAGCACGCACCTTCTCCTTAACCTCAAGCTCAACGCCCGCCTCACGCAGACGCTCTATGATGCGTTTGTTCTCCTCCGATGCGAAGTAGTCGACGATGCTCACCGCGATTTTCGAGCCCACCTCCTCGGCCTCGGCCAGCTCCTCCAGCGTAGCCACAGCAATAGCATCCAACGTGCGGAAATGTTGTGCGAGGTACTTTGCCGTAGTCTCACCTACGTAGCGGATGCCCAAAGCAAAGAGTAGTCGCTCGAAAGGTACCTCCTTCGAACGGCGCACGCCCTCCAAGATATTTGCTGCCGACTTCTCGCCCAAGCGGGGTAGTGCGGCAAGCTGATGACCATCCAAGAAGTAGATATCCGAGATGTCGTGGATAAGACCATTCTCCCAAAGTAACTCGATGGTCTCACCTCCCAGACCTTCGATATCCATTGCCTTGCGCTTCACGAAGTGCTCGATGCGGCCTATGATTTGAGGTTTGCAGTTATTGCTATTAGGGCAGAAGTGCTTCGCCTCGCCCTCCACACGCACAAGCGGCGTTCCACACTCTGGGCAAACCGAGATATACTCCAAAGGCTTACTCTCGGCGCTACGCGAATCGGTATCCACTCCCGTAATCTTTGGGATAATCTCGCCGCCCTTCTCCACGTAGACCATATCACCAATGCGGATGTCGAGCGCTGCAATCTGGTCGGCATTATGTATCGAGGCGCGCTTTACAACAGTACCTGCCAATAGCACAGGCTCGAGATTGGCAACAGGTGTTACTGCTCCCGTGCGGCCAACCTGAAAGTCGACGCTTAGGAGTTTCGTGAGAGCCTTTTCGGCCTGAAACTTATATGCAACGGCCCAGCGTGGTGACTTGGCCGTAGAGCCTAAAGTGCGCTGATGGGTGTAGTTGTTAACCTTGATAACGATGCCGTCAGTGGCATAAGGGAGGCTCTTACGCTCGGTATCCCAGCGCTCGATGAATGCCTCAATCTCGCCACGTGAGCGACATATTGCCGTATGCTCCGAAATCTTAAAGCCCCAGCTACGTGCCGCCTCAAGCATCTGCCAGTGGTTGTTATAGGGGAGATTCTCGCCCGCAAGTTGATAGAGCGTGCAGTCCAAACCTCGCTGCGCCACCTGTGCCGAAGATTGCAACTTAAGCGTTCCCGCAGCGGCATTTCGGGGATTGGCAAGGAGTGGCTCTCCCGCCGCCTCGCGCTCGGCATTTAGTCTGTCGAACGAGGCATAAGGCATAATAATCTCGCCACGAATCTCGAACAGTGCAGGGTAGCCCTCGCCCTGAAGTTTTAGAGGTACAGAGCCTATGGTGCGCACGTTGTTGGTAACATCATCACCACGCTTGCCATCGCCACGTGTTACCGCGCGAGCGAGTGCTCCATTCTCGTAGGTTAGCGATATCGCCGTGCCATCGAACTTCAGCTCCACGACAAACTCCACCTTGCCAAGCTCCTTTATAATGCGGTCCACCCATTCGCCAAGCTCCTCCGAGGAGTAGGTGTTCGAGAGCGACATCATCGGGAAACGATGCTCCACACTCTGGAACTCTGCCGTAAGGTCGCTACCTACACGCTTCGTAGGAGAGTTTGCATCTGCCTCCTCGGGATGGCGTGCCTCCAGCTCCTGAAGCTCACGAAGTAGACCGTCGAACTCTATGTCCGATATCTCGGGGTTGTTCTCTACGTAGTAGAGTCTGTTGTGATGCTCGAGAGTTGCCTCCAACTCACGCATACGTTGTATATCCTGCTCTTTGCTCATATTTCTCTTACGCGCATAATATCGTGTAAAGTTACACAATTTGTTTGGAACAACGAAGAAATTTCGAAAAAATAAAAAAAATATTGCCCAATGCTTGCACATTATCAAAATGTCGCTACATTTGCGGAAAATTTTTCAGCATATTGGTATTTCCATCGCTGGAAGTTGTAGTTTAAAACCCGAAAGAATTAAAATATATTTATGGCAAACGAGAATTCGAAGAGACGACTAATTACAAGTTTCCACAATCTTACTCCTGAGCAGCAGGCAGAGGTACGTGCGCTTTATCCATTGGGCTTCACCGACTTTATGACACGTTACGACAAGCCAGATGGTACATTCTTCTACACCGTACCTTACGAGACCGAGGATGCTTACTATATGGTAAAGATTGACGTTAAGGTTGACGATGGTCAGGATGATGAGAACGATGGCTACTACGATGACGATGATTTGAAGGGCGCAGATGAGTTGGCAGACCAGCCATCAGATGACCCATCAGATGAGGATATGTAGTATTTCTCGCTCGGATATATAACAAACAACAAACCCTCCACTGTGGAGGGTTTTATTTTTGGGAGGTAGGGTAGTCGCAACCAAACAAAAAAAGAGTAGACAATGTCTACCCTTTTTGCTCTTTAAATTTTACTCCTTCTCAACAAATACCTGGAAGAGGAGTGGTGAGAAGGCTGGAATCTCGGCTGATGTGGTTGTGACCGTTGTGGTTGTAACCTGTGGTGTATAGCCGTAGTAGTATGGGTTGTAGCCATAATATCCCTGGTTATACATATTACCATAACCATAGTAACTACCATAGTAGTTGTTCATATAGTTCATATAGTTATAGTAGTTCGCATAGTCGTATGTGCCATCAGTTGTGGTTGTTGAGGTATGTGAGCCAATCTTACCCGAGATGCCGTAGCCGTAGGTCGAAACTGTAACGATAGCAGCCCAC
>JADBON010000022.1:0-10572 GCA_015656305.1 Alistipes sp. | reverse complement strand
TATCCGTAGGCACAAAAAAATAGGGCTGCACCCTCGCGGTACAACCCTACGCCTTTGATTGTTTTATGGGCAATGCCCAAATCAAGCAGTGCTTACTCAGCAACAACCTCTGCTGGAGCCTCCTCTGCAGCGCACTCGCCACAAGCACACTCCTCAGCTGCTGGAGCCTCCTCTGCAGCGCACTCGCCACAGCACTCACCCTCAGCCTTCTCGCACTCACCAGCGCACTCGCCACAGCACTCTGTAGCAGCAGCCTCTGCGTTCTCAGCCTTCTTCTGGAAGCAACCGCAAGATACCATAGATACTGCAGCGAACAATACTGCCAAAGCAAAAATCTTCTTCATAGCTACAAAAATTTTAGTTAGTAAAATATTTTCTCAATACAAATTTACAAAAGCAAATTTAATTTTGGAAATTTTTGGGCAAAAATTTAGGGTTTGTGGTTAATTTTCCTCGAAAATGACCTCCGTAGGGGTGGTTAACAGCGTGTCACGCACCTCACGGCGAGCATCGTAAAGCTCCTCGAAGCGGATGTTCTCACGCTTTGGAAAGGCTTTAGGATAGTGTGGCGTGAGCTGGGCCATAAGGATTTGAGCCTCCTCCATCGAGAGGCAATCACCAACCGAAACCTTGAAATAGGGACTCTCGTAGACCAAGTAAGCATTCAGGTGTGGGAACTTGCTACGGAAGCCCTCAAGCTCCGCCTGAGCATTATCGCCAGCATACTGGCCATTGTCCGAGAAGATGACAATACGAAAGCCACTGACAACCTTCGTGCGCTGCTTACTCTCAACAACCGAAACTGCATCGCGGGTATCCGAGTCCTCAACAACACGCACGTGGCTACCTGATATCGTGCGGCGTGAGAGGCTCTCGACCATAGCATCGACACTCTGTGCCATAGCCGTAGCAGATACTACAACCGCTACAAAAAGAAGTATTAATCGTCTCATAATCATATAGTTCTAATCTATTAATTGTTCTAACTCTGCTATCACACGCTCCGTAATGCCGAGTCGCTGGATGATATCCCTCAATGCTATATCCTCCTCCTTTAGCGTACGGCGGAAGAGCATCGTGCCTCCACGAACCTCATACGAGAGGGTTACATCGCCCATATCGCGATTTATAGCACGTCGCACAAGCGACACAACAGAGAGGCTGCTACGCGACTTAAAACGCAGAGGGATAAGAACGGCCTCGGAGCTACGGGGCTGCACAACAACCTTGTCGCGAAGGGTGATAACGACACGTGTTGTGCCATCCACCTTTATCTCTACCTCGCCACGCTTAAGCACCAGACGCGCACAGCGGTCATTACGCACCTCAACCCATAGGTTTGCACCCGAAGTTGAGAGATGCGTCACACGCTCCACACCCTCGATGGCAACCTTCGGCTCACGACGGCGTGCCTCAGCATCGACACAAAAGAGCAGCAAGGCTACGACAACAGCAAAAATATAACGCGGCAGACTCATCGTAAAACACTACTTTGTTGCTTCGTAGATATATGCAATACCGAAACTCTGACGGCGAAGACGTACACTCTGAAAGCCCACGCCACGCAGGATATCTGCGAAACGCTCGGGGGCTGGGAACTCCTCAACCGAGTCAGGAAGGTAGGTATAGGCACGGCTATCCTTCGATATCATCGCTCCGATGCGGGGCAAGAGGCGGTGAGCATACTGGCTATACACCCAGCGGATAAATCTATTCTTAGGCATCGAGAACTCCAACACCACCAACTTTCCACCAGGACGCAACGTGCGGTATATCTCCGCAAGACCACGCTCCATATTCTCGAAGTTACGAACGCCAAAGGCTACTGTCGCAGCGTCGATGCTCTCAGTAGCTACCATCGTGAGGTTCTCGGCATCGCCCTTCTTGAGCGTAATGCGCTCCTCGAAGCCTAACTTCTGAATCTTCTTACGCGCCACAGCGAGCATCTCCTCCGAGAGGTCGACACCCAAAATCTGCGTTCCCTCAACGCGCTTTGCCATAGCGATAGCCAAGTCACCCGTACCTGTTGCAACGTCCATAATGCGGTGAGCCTTCGAGCGACGCACAATACGCATAACACGTCGTCGCCACGCCTTGTCGATATTCAGCGACAGGATATGGTTCAAGCGGTCGTACGTAGGGGCGATGTTGTCGAACATCTCCTCGACCTGCTCCTTCTTTGATTGTTCCTCGTTATATGGTTTCATAACTCTAAATTTTCAGCCTACTCGTAGCGCATAATCTCGGCGGGAGAGATACGTGCCGAGAGCGCAGCAGGAAGTAACATAAACAACAGTGTAATGGCTATCGTAGCACCTACGGCCATAAGCCACCATCCCCAGCAGAGTGCCGTAGGTACCGTAGAGAGAAGGTAGCCCTCCGATGGTAGAGGTATAACGCTCCACGTATGCTGCACGGCGATAAGTGCAAAACCTATGGCTGCACCCCACACTACACCACGTAGGATGATGAACAACGAGCGATAGAGGAACAACCTCACAACGCCCCAGCGACGCATACCCAAGGCTCGCAACTGGCCTATCATACGCTCCCTCTCGAGGACTATGATAAGCAGCGCCGTAGCCATATTCAGCAGCGCAACGATAATCATTATAACTATAACGACCAAAGCCGTAATATCGTGTGTAGCAAGCCATCCAAAGACCTGCGGGTAGATATCCTCCATCGTATATGCCTCGGCATTAATGCCCATATCGAAGTAGAGGTCTACAAACGAGGTGTTGAGGTTCTCCTTCGCAAGAGCCTTGTCTACATCCTCCTCAAGCCACAACTCATAGCCCGTAACAACGTCATTATCGCCATCGTAGTGACGTGCTACGTTGCGCATATCGGTGATTACAAACCTCTCGTCGAGGACATCAACACCTGTGTTATAGATGCCCGAGATAAGGAACCTATCGCGTAGCACACCACCATCCATATCGACAAAGAGCATCTCTATCTTATCGCCCACCGCGACATCCATATTCGCGGCTATGCGCTCCGAGATGAGGATATCCTTCGTGCGAGGCTCCGCACCAAGACGTGGGAACTCTCCCTCGAGAATCTTCGTGGCGTAGAAGCGACTATCGTAGAGCGTGTCGACACCCTTGAGGAGTACGCCCGTGATGTTATCATCGTTTTTGAGGACTCCCTCCTTCGAGGTGAAGGGTGAGTAGTGACGTACGATATCACTCTCGAGCAACGACTCCAGCTCATCGCACCGCTGCAAGCCTACGGCCGAGACTACACCACGGCTCTGTGGCGCAGTGACAACAACATCGGACTGAACACCCGAGATAAGCGCTCCGAGCTCCTGCTTGAAGCCTATGACAACCGAGAGCGTGAGGAGTATGACGGCAAGGCCTACGGCAGTGGCTACGGTGGCTACACGCTCCATAACTCCCGCCTTGGCACCACCACGCCTGTCGGATAAACGGCGTGCTATGTCAAACTCGATACTTGCCATTACATATATTTAATAGGGCAAAGATAGCGAAAAATTGGTAAATGTTTGAGCCAAACGTAGTAATTTGAACTACTTCCTCTAATAATTCGCGAAATGTGAGGGGCTCAAGGAGTGTTAGGCGGTTTATTAACAGAGTCGTGTTCACAAATAAAAAACAACTATTAATAAATAGTAGACCAGAAATAGTTGGCAATCTCCGAAAAATTCTTAATTTTGTGGATGTTTTAACCTTATCTCGAAACACTATGGCAAAGCAATATAAAAAACCTTCGGAGAATAACAGCGAGGCTTTTGCACAAATAACAGGTATTGACGGCACTGTGCCACCTCAGGCTACTGACCTCGAAAAGGCGGTGCTGGGTGCGCTGATGCTGGAGCGTGATGCTATCATCGACGTGCAGGAGTATGTCAAGCCCGAGACATTCTATCTCGAGGAGCATCGCCTGATTTACAAGGCGATACAGGAACTTTCGTTCGAGATGAAGGCTATCGACCTCTACACCGTTACGGAGCGTCTGAAGTCACAGAAGATGCTGCAGAAGGTGGGTGGCGCGGGATATCTCGCAGAGCTTACGCAGAAGGTGGCCTCGGCGGCACACGTGGAGTTTCACGCCAAGATTATCGCACAGAAGTATGTGCAGCGTGAGTTGATACGTTCGGCTACGGAGATTCAGCGTCGCTCCTACGACGAGGAGGTAGATGTGACGGAGCTTATTGGCTATGCCGAGCAGGAGATATTCAAGGTGTCAGAGGGTAATGTGAAGCGCTCAGTGCAGTCGGCAGCCGACATCCTTCGCAAGGCGTTGCAGCAGATTGAGGAGGCTTCGAAAACGGCGGGAGAGTATAACGGTGTGCGTTCGGGATTTACCGATATTGATAGCGTGACACTCGGTTGGCAGCCCTCGGACCTTATCATCATCGCAGCACGTCCTTCGATGGGTAAGACAGCGTTCGTGCTTACGATGGCACGTAATATGGCTGTGGAGTTCAAGACCCCTGTGGCATTCTTCTCGTTGGAGATGTCATCGGTGCAGTTGATGAACCGTCTTATCGTTGCCGAGACACAGCTCAGTTCGAAGGACCTACGTACGGGTAACCTCAACTCGCAGCAGTGGGCGCACCTCGAGACTAACACCGTGGAGCTTGGTCGCTCACCACTATATATTGACGATACGCCAGCGTTGTCGGTCTATGAGTTCCGCTCGAAGGCTCGACGTCTAAAGACGCAGCACGATATTAAGTTGATTATTATCGACTACTTGCAGCTTATGACCGCCGCAACACCCGAAACACGTGGTAACCGTGAGCAGGAGGTGTCGCTTATCTCTCGTACGCTGAAGGCTATTGCCAAGGAGCTGAACGTGCCTATCATCGCACTGTCGCAGTTGAGCCGTAATGTGGAGAATCGTGGCGGTACGAAACGCCCACAGCTCTCGGACCTTCGAGAGTCGGGAGCCATCGAGCAGGATGCCGACGTTGTAGCGTTCATCCACCGTCCTGAGTACTACGGTCTTACGACCGACGAGAATAATATGTCGACAGCGGGTATGGCCGAGATTATCATCGCCAAGCACCGTAATGGTGAGGTTACGGATGTGCCATTGCGATTTATCAAGGAGCAGGCAAAGTTCGCAGATGCCGACTCGTCGGTTACGGCGACGGCACTTCACAATCGTGATAGTTACCGCCAGCAGGAGACCTACAACCACATCTCGTCGGGAAGCAACCAGGCGATGGGCATAAGCCCTGATGCGATGGGTGGATTCTCAAGTGGTATGATGTCGGGAGGCGGGGAGTTTGACATCCCTACCACCCCTCCATCGAACGATGAGTCACCATTCTAATAGTAGACTAATAGTAGAGGAGTATGTTCGTAAGGGTAAATAGTGGCGCGATAGCGGGTATTGATGCTGTGGAGGTTACGGCAGAGGTAAACGTCGCAGGTGGTGGCGTGGGACTCTACATCGTGGGACTTCCCGATAATACTATCAAGGAGAGCGAGGAGCGTATTCAGGCGGCTTTCGAAAATTCGGGCTTCAGGCCTGTGACGAAAAAGACCGTCGTAAACCTCGCACCCGCAGACCTTCGTAAGGAGGGTTCGCAGTATGATATCGCCATTGCTGTGGGTATCCTTACGGCGACGGAGCAGATACATACCCCGATGTTGGAGGAGTCGTTGTTTATTGGCGAGTTGTCGCTAAATGGCGTTATCCGCCCCGTGAAGGGTGTGTTGCCTCTGGTGGCGATGGCACGTAAGAGAGGTTTGAAGAGGGTGTTTATGCCCGTGGAAAATATCTCGGAAGGTGCTGTGGTTGAGGGCATTGAGTCGGTAGGCGTAGGTAGTTTGGTGGAGTTATGTCAGATACTCGAAGGTAGGATACCCTACGAGGTGGCAGAGAGCAAAATAGGGGGCAAAAAGACGGAGGAGGATGAGTTTCGTGAGGACTTCGCGGATGTGAAGGGACAGGCCTACGTGAAGCGTGCGCTGGAGATTGCCGCGGCGGGAGGACATAACGTCATTATGATAGGCTCGCCAGGCTCGGGAAAGACGATGCTCGCACGACGTATGCCCACGATACTTCCGCCTATGACGCTCGACGAGGCGCTGGAAACCACGAAGATTCACTCCGTAGCGGGAAAGATAGGGGCGAACAAGGGACTTATAACACATCGTCCATTTCGCGCTCCGCATCACCTGACATCGCAGGTGGCACTCATAGGTGGAGGACAGTCGCCACAGCCTGGTGAGGTGTCGCTGGCGAATAACGGAATTCTCTTCCTGGATGAGATGCCAGAGTTTGGACGTAACGTCTTGGAGGTGTTGCGCCAGCCGCTCGAAGATAGACATATAACAATTTCGAGGGCGAAGTATAGCGTCGACTACCCTGCGCGATTTACGCTTATAGCCTCGATGAACCCCTGCCCTTGTGGCTACTACAACCACCCTACGAAGGAGTGTACCTGCTCGGCAGCGGCGGTACATCGCTATAAATCGCATATTTCGGGGCCTCTTATGGACCGCATAGACATCCATATCGAGGTTGTGCCTGTGCCAATCTCGGAGATGTCGTCGACCGTAAAGGCGGAGTCGAGTGCGGATATTCGTAGGCGTGTGGTGGCGGCACGCGAGATACAGTTGCGTAGGTTCGAGGGGTTGGACATTCACTGCAATGCGATGATGAATAGTTCGATGCTGAGGAGGTTTGCACCACTGGATAAGGTATGCTCAACGCTGTTGGAGAGTGCTATGGAGCGTCTGCAACTCTCGGCACGTGCCTATGACCGTATAATAAAGGTGGCACGTACCATAGCCGACCTCGAGGCGAAGGAGAATATTGAGCCTCAGCACCTTACCGAGGCTATTAGTTATCGCTCGTTGGATCGCGACACGTGGGGCGTGAGAGGGTAAAATTAGGCGGCGTGGTGAGGTAATTGCGCGAACACGCACACACACAAACAGAGGGTGTAGGTCCGTTCGTGTGTGTGCATCACGCGGCGTAAGATATAGGAGAATTAACAACTTAAAAACATAGAGATTATGAACTTCTGGAAAACTTTTGGAGCTTCGATGCTTGCCTGGGTGGTAGGCGTTGTGGGAATTTTTATCTTTGCAATAGGCTCGTTGGTAAGTGCGCTCCTCGATATGAATGTCGAAAGCGAGGGTGTGAAGCAGGAGTCGGTGCTATATATAAATATAGGTGAGAATATCGTGGATGCCCCTATGGCCTCGCCACTCGGAGGTATCGACCCGATGTCGATGTCCGTAAGTGAGCCTCTGACGTTGCTAAACGTACTTACAGCAATAGAGCGTGCGGCAGCGGATGAGAACATCAAGGGTATCTGCATCTATGCCGATGGTGCGGGTGTGGTATCTACGGCCAACATCGAGGAGATTCGCTATGCGCTTAACAGATTCAAGGCCTCTGGAAAGTTTATCGTGGCGTATGACTACAACTACTCGCAGAGCGACTACTACCTTGCGTCGGTGGCTAACGAGGTGGTTATAAACCCTGAGGGTACGCTCGACTGGTACGGTATGGCCACTACAAACATATTTTTGAAGGGTATGTTGGATAAGTTGGGCGTCAGCGTTGAGGTGTTCCGACCTACGGTATGTAAGTTCAAGAGCGCCGTAGAGCCATTTATCCTTACCAAGATGTCGGAGGCGGACCGCAAGCAGAATCAGGAGATGGTAGACTCTATATGGCAGAGCATCGCCGAGGATGTGGCACAGAGCCGTAACCTTAGTGTCGAGCAGGTGATGGAGTATGCTCGTAACATCGCAGCGTCGTTGCCTGAGGATGCCCTCAAATGTGGTATGGTTGACGCGGTGGCACACGAGGATTACCTCGCAGAGGTGTTCGACCGCTATGGCGTGGAGCGTAACGAGAGAGGTGAGCATAACAAGATAACGTTGCAGAAGTATGCATCGACGTTGGTAAACCCACACCTCAAGACCTCGGTGGGTAACTCGGAGGCGTTGGCTTATGAGAGTGCCTCGCTTATTGGTATCATCTACGCCGAGGGTCAGATTGTAGATGGCTATCAATATGAGGATGGCTCGGTGTATGGCTCACGTCTTGCGGCGGAGATTCGTGAGGCGCGTATGAACGATGCTATAAAGGCTGTGGTCATAAGAGTAAACTCGCCAGGTGGCTCGGCAATAGCCTCGGAGCTTGCGTGGAGAGAGATGGTGCTTCTGCAGCAGGTGAAGCCTGTGGTAATCTCGATGGGCGAGATGGCAGCAAGTGGTGGCTATTACATCTCTGCACCAGCAGATTACATCTACGCGGATAAGAGTACGCTTACTGGCTCTATCGGTGTTTTCGGTATGATTCCGAATATTAAGAACTTGCTAAACTACCGTCTTGGCATCACGGTGGATGGTGTGCAGACCTCGCCAGCGGCGATAGCACCAAACATCCTGACTCCTATGTCGGAGATTCAGCGTAAGCACCTCGCAAAGAGCGTGGACCGCATTTATGATACATTCACGTCGCACGTTGCCGAGGGCCGTAACCTCGATATTAAGGAGGTTCTGAAGATTGCCGAGGGTAGAGTGTGGAGTGGCGCTACAGCCTCGAAGATTGGCTTGGTGGATGCTATTGGTGGCATCAACGAGGCGGTGGGTAAGGCTATGGAGTTGGCAGATATAAAGGCTAACTACAAACTATGTGAGTTTGTGGCACCGTTGTCGCCATTCGAGGAGTGGCTATCGTCGATGACGATGGTCTACGCCAAGCAGTGGGGCTTGAACAGCGATATCTACGGCGAGGAGATTGTCAACATTATTAAAGAGATGCCTGAGGTATTCCAGCAGGTGGGAGTGCAGACTCGCGTGGCAGGAGACCTAAAGTTGGAGTTTTAACAAATTTTGAGATATATGAACGAACAGTTAGAGGCGTTGCTACGCCGAATCATACACCCTGAGACGGGACAGAATATCGTCGACAGCGGTTTTGTGGATAGGGCAGATATGGGCGAGGATGGCTCGATAGCCATTACGTTGCGCTTCCAGAAGGTGCGTGACCCCTTTGCGCAGAAGATTAAGCGTCAGGTGGAGATGGCCGTAGAGGCTGCGTATCCCCAGAATAAGAGTATGGTAATCCTCCGCGAGGCGGCACCAAAGCCACGCCGTCAGGAGAATGTTTCGACAACAACCGAGATTACACGTGTCATCGCCGTAGCGTCGGGCAAGGGCGGTGTGGGTAAGAGCACCGTGACGGCAAACCTCGCCGTGGCACTACGTCAGAGAGGCTATAACGTGGGTATCTTGGATGCGGATATCTATGGTCCGTCGCAGAATAAGATGTTCGGATGTGAGGGTTATGTGCCTGATGCAGAGAGGGATGCGGAGGGTCACGACTATATCATCCCTTGCCAGTCGCTGGGTATAAAGATTATGTCGATAGGATTTTTCATCAAGCCTACGGATGCGCTGATGTGGCGTGGTGGTATGGCTGTAAATGCGTTGCATCAGCTTATCCACCAGACACGTTGGGGTAAGTTGGACTACCTGTTGGTGGACCTTCCTCCAGGTACGGGCGATATTCACTTGTCGATTATTGGCGAGTTGAAGATTTCGGGTGCGGTGATTGTGTCGACACCACAGCAGGTGGCTGTTGCGGATGTGGTGCGTGGCGTGGAGATGTTCCGCCATCCACAGGTAAACATTCCGGTGTTGGGCGTTGTGGAGAATATGGCGTGGTTTACACCTGAGGAGTTGCCCGAGAACCGTTACTACCTCTTTGGCAGGGGTGGTGCTGCGAGGTATGCCGAGGCTGCGGGCATAGATGTTTTGGGCGAAGTACCTATCATTCAGTCGATTATGGAGGGTAGTGACGAGGGACGTCCTGCGGGCGGTTACGATCCACGTGTTGAGGAGTATTACGCCAAGATTGCCGCGAAGGTTGTTGAAAAGTTGCCTGCGGAGTGTTAAAAATGGTGTTGAAAAATGTTAAGCAAATTTTGAAAAATAAATTTGCAGAATTGAAACGGTCGTTGCATATACGGCCGTTTCTTTTTTGCAAGTAAAAAGAATAGATTTTATTTCAACATCAGTTTTTCATTTTTCCTCTTATTATTAATATCTAATGTTAATAAAAGATAGATGTCGATATGTTAATAACGGTTGTTGACAATTGTTTATTATTTTTGTTTTTATTTGATTTTTAATGATTTATATAAAAAAAGAATAATAAAAAAGAAGTAACAAATGTTAAGAAAATATGGTGCGGGAAGTTACTAACACAATCAACAGGGTTTATTATTTCTATTTTATTTTAATATTTATATATAAGTATAAAAAAATAAAAAACTAATGTTGACAATTTCGGGGCGTGGAGGCTTCGGAGTAGACAGGCTCTTTAACAAATTAACAAACACACACGTGTGTGGGGTGTGTAGGTTCGTGAATTCGTTACAACTCCTCGGCTGAGGGCGTGGAGAGGTGGATGGCATAGTGGTGTTGCGTTCAGAGTGCAGAGAGTTTATTTTTAATTTTTTTTATTATTTTAATTAATATTAAATTTTAATAATTTTAAAAAAAAGAAATAAAAGAAGAATTAATAAAAATCAAAGATAGTCTATGTATAAATATCTAT
>JADBON010000087.1:0-5605 GCA_015656305.1 Alistipes sp. | reverse complement strand
CTTAATCTCGCAATCCTCCTCCGTGTCGTTAACAACATAGTCACGAATCATAGCGTGCCAAGTGTTGATGCGCGCGATAGATGCCTCATAGTGGAAGAGTCCCTTTGCAGGGTCGCATAACTCGTTAAGAGCCTCGACATAAATTTTGCGATAATCCTCATATTTGAGAATCTTGCCGATAAGCGGGTTCTTATTCGTATCACCCCACTGAAGCGGGTCGTGACGTCCCGAGTCGCTCTGCACACCGCAGTTTAGTGACGTGCCGAGGGTGTTGTCGTAGTCGAACGGTATGAAGAAGAATTTGTAGTTGTTCTTATCCGATGAATTGAAGTAGATGTAGTAGTTATTCTGGTTATTCCAGTAGTCATCCCACATTCCCACAACCACGTTTACGGCGTAGGTGCGTAGCAAGAGGCGCACGTCACACACCTTCGCAATCCAATCGTGAAACTCCTGTCCCTCGAGACGTGTGAGGTTCTTGGTGAACTCTTTAAGCTGCTCCTTCGCTGCGTCGAAGTTCTCGATGTTGCTCTTTAGCTCATAGGTGAAGTTGCTGCCCGAGTCATCATCGTAGTGTATCCACGCATTGTTGATGTCGTTGTAGTTGAGGCTTGCACCCCAGCGACACTTCCAGAGGTTGTGTTTATGGTCGCCAAAAAGCTCCTTACGCTTCTTAACATACTTATCGTCAATAGCCTCCAGCATCTCGTAAACACCATAGTATGCTGGCTCCTTGTCACCCTCGACGTGAATCCACAATCGGCAGTAGGAGCTATACACTGCAGTCCAGATGCCATATCGACGGAAGAGGTCATAGCAGTATAGCTCGCGGCAGTAGGCACGGTCATCCTTATGCCACTTGAGGTGGAGCTTACGCACGTTATATAGCTCGTGAGCATCATCCTTCTGGTATTTGCGAAGGTTGAGCATAAAGTGGCAGTGGTGCCAATCAGCCTCATCTCTGCGGTGCATCTCGCCACCATTACCCTCAGGGCGGCGACGTGAGGTGTTGCCACGAAGACGCAATCCCGCATCCTCAAAGTTATGAGTCTCGCCCTTCGACTTAAACTCCGCATCGCAGTGTACGTAGGTTGGAGTGTCGCTATTCTGGTCAAAAGCCATAAGTAGGTCGTTCCACTCCTTCTCACTGATTGTAATGCGAATCTCGGGTAGGGTGTTCATATCGAATACCCACGCCAACTCGCCTGCTGCCCACTCGGTGTTGGGGTAGTCGGGGTTTACAGGCTCTGGTTCTGGCTTTGGCTCCTCCTGGTCATCCTTGTTGTCTGGCTCCTCGGTGTTGTCGTCAGGAATTATGAACTCATTCTCTGGTGCGCAGCCCACAATCGCAAATGACATAAGTAGGAGTAGGGCTATATTTCTAAATATCTGCTTCATAACTATCTGTTTCTTGGCGACAAATTTACGAAACTTTTTTGGAACTATGCTATTTTCTGCTCAAAGGAGTTACATATATCATATTTTTTGCTTAACTTTGGAGTAACGTTGTTTTATTAATCTTGATTACTATGAGCAGAGAGTTAGAGCTAAACCCCAATAAGGTGGTTTCATTCTTGGGTAAACCTGCCAAGGAGTTCACAAAGGCAGATATCGTTAAGTACATCTACGACAACGGCATACGTATGGTTAATTTTATGTACCCTGCGGGTGATGGTCGTCTTAAGACACTTAACTTTGTTATCAACAATGCCGAATATCTCGACACAATTCTTACGTGTGGCGAGCGTGTAGATGGCTCGAGTCTCTTTCCATTTATCGAGGCGGGTAGTAGCGACCTCTATGTCGTGCCACGCTTCAGCACCGCGTTCCTCGATCCTTTTGCCGAGATTCCTACGCTCACGATGCTCTGCTCCTTCTTCAATAAGGATGGCGAGCCTTTAGCATCTGCGCCACGTTATACACTCCTCAAGGCGTTGAGCGCATTTAAGGAGGTTACGGCTATGGAGTTTGAGGCTATGGGAGAGCTGGAGTACTATGTCATAGCTCCCGACGAGGGCCTCTTCCCTGCAACAGACCAGAAGGGCTACCACGAGTCGGCACCGTATGCCAAGTTTAATGAGTTCCGCACCGAGTGTATGGCATATATCGCACAGGCGGGCGGTAAGATTAAGTATGGCCACTCGGAGGTGGGTAACTTCACTATCGACGGCCTTATCTATGAGCAGAACGAGATAGAGTTCCTACCCGTAGCGGCCGAGGATGCTGCCGACCAGCTTGTCATTGCGAAGTGGATAATTCGCAACCTTGCATACCGCTATGGCTACGATATAACCTTCGCTCCAAAGATTACGGCGGGTAAGGCTGGCTCGGGACTCCATATCCATATGCGTATTATGAAGGATGGTAAAAATATGATGACCGAGAATGGTGTGCTTTCGGCTACGGCACGTCGCGCCATTGCGGGTATGATGGAGTTAGCACCATCTATCACCGCCTTTGGAAATACCAATCCTACATCCTATTTCCGTCTTGTACCACATCAGGAGGCTCCTACGAATGTATGCTGGGGCGATCGCAACCGCTCGGTATTGGTGCGTGTGCCACTTGGCTGGACCGCAAAGAGCGATATGTGTCAGATTGCCAACCCTTTGGAGGCGGCCTCTACGATCGACACAACACAGAAACAGACCGTCGAGATGCGCTCTCCAGATGGCTCGGCAGATGTCTACGAGCTTATCGCAGGTTTGGCTGTTGCGTGCCGCTATGGCTTCGAGTTGGAGAATGCTCTTGAGATTGCAGAGCGCACCTACGTAAATGTAAATATCCATCAGAAGGAGAACGAGCATAGATTGAAGGATTTGTCGCAGTTGCCTGATAGCTGTGCCGCATCGGCAGATTGCTTGGAGCGTCAGCGTGCGATTTTCGAGGCTCGCGGTGTCTTCAGCCCTGCGATGATTGATGGTATCCTGAAGTCGCTTCGTAGCTTCGATGACCGTACCTTGCGTCAGGATATAGGTAACGATAGAGAGCAGATGTTGGCTCTTGTACATAGATATTTCCACTGCGGATAATGATTATTGAGGACCTTGCCCTGTTGTTTGTACGTGGCTTGGGCAGCCGAGGTATAGTTCAGCTCCTTGATGCTGCGGGTAGCGCCGAGGAGCTGTTCCGTATGTCCGTAGGTGACCTTGTCCGCGGCTATGGGCTGCGTGAGGATGTCGCCGAGCAAATCGCTCGTCACGATACGTTTCGCGATGCCGAGCGTGAGGTGGCCTATTGCCGTAAGCATAATATCTGCGCCATAGCCGCTTCGGATGATGACTATCCCGCACTGCTCCGCGAGGCGGATGACAGACCTCACGTACTCTTTGTTCAGGGAAATGTCGATGCTCTGTCAATGCGTACGCTTACGATGGTCGGCACGCGCGAGGCTACATCTTCGGGCTTGCACGTTGTCGATAGGCTTGTTAGTGGGTTGTGCGATAAGTTGGGTGACTTGTGTATCGTAAGTGGCTTGGCTTATGGTATAGATGCGGCGAGTCACCGCGCGGCACTCACCTATGGTGCAAAGAGTGTTGCCGTTGTGGCGAATGTACTCCCCGAGGTATCGCCATCGCAACATCGTGCTTTGGCCGATGAGATACTGCGTAGCGGTGGTGCATTAGTTTCGGAGCTTCACTCGCAGTCGAAGCAAAATGGGCGTATGTTCATCTCGCGTAACCGCATCATCGCGGCGTTGAGTATGGGCACTCTTGTTGTGGAGTCGGGCGTGTCGGGCGGTGCGCTTGCTACGGCAGATATGGCCGATGGTTACTATCGCACCGTGATGGCTGTACCAGGACGAATTACCGACTCAGCATCTATGGGGTGTAACAATTTGATACGCAGCGGTAAAGCACGTATAGTGCTCACGCCAAACGATATCCTCGAAGATATGGATTGGAAGCCAAATATCAAGATAGCGGCAGCGACGGAGGAGGAGAGTGATGAGCGTATTGAGGCTCTCTCGCCACAGCAACGTGCGGTGATGGAGGCGATGGCAAGTGGTGATACGATAAATTGGTCGCAGTTGCACGAAAGTACGGGACTCTCCATTGGCGAGTTGTCGATGGTGACCTTCGAGCTGGAGATGCAGGGACTTATACGCGCTCTGCCGGGCCAGCGCTACGAGAAGATTTAATGGCTACACCTAAAATATTTAAGGTAAAAGTGAAGAGTTATGATTGACACACACTCACATATATACGCCGAGGAGTTTGATGCCGACCGCGCGGAGGCTTTGCAGCGTGCTTGGGATGCTGGTGTGGAGCTGATGCTCCTCCCAGATATCGACTCCGAGAGTCGCGAGCGGATGTTTCAGTTAGCAGCCCAGGAGCCTATGCGATGCAAGGCTATGGCTGGATTGCACCCCACCTCGGTAAACGATAATCCTCGTTGGCAGGAGGAGTTGGATATGGTGGAGCGTCTGCTGCGTGATGCTCCTGTGCCACTTTATGGCGTGGGAGAGATAGGTCTTGACCTCTATTGGAGTAGAGATTTTTATAAGGAGCAGCGTGAGGCGTTGCACGTACAACTTGAGCTGGCACTAAAGTATGGCAAGAGTGTGGTGATACATACGCGCGATGCCTATGCCGAGATGCTTGATGCTGTTGCTACATATCGTGGTCGTGGCCTTCGCGGTGTCTTCCACGCCTATGCTGCGGATGTGGATATGGCGCGTAAGCTGCTTCGAAATGGCGAGTTTGCGTTCGGTATTGGTGGTGTCGTGACGTTCAAGAATAGCGGTCTTGATAGGGTTGTTGCGGAGCTACCATTGGAACTGCTTCTTCTGGAGACAGACTCTCCGTACCTCACACCCGTTCCTCATCGTGGTAAGCGCAATGAGCCTGCTTATGTGGAGTATGTATGCCGAAAAATTGCCGAGATTCACAACCTTGCACCAGACCACGTTGATGCAGTGACAACAGCCACGGCGAAGGAAATATTCTGCATATAGAGCCCCTCTTTGCATAAATATCGATAAAAAGGTGAAAAAAGTGGAGAAAAATATTCTTCATTCACAAATTTTATCTACCTTTGTAAAGATATAGTGCGACACTAAAGCCGCACACCTTCAGCTATGAAGCGATCATCTATACTTATTATATATACCGGAGGTACTATCGGTATGAAGACCGACGAGGCTACAGGAGCCTTGGTGCCATTTGATTTCAGCGGTATATACGAGGAGTTCCCCTCGTTGAAGCGCCTCAAGGTGGATATTGAGGTGCTAACCATCACACCACCTATCGATTCGTCAAATGTCTCGGTTGAGAATTGGGCTGTTATGGCTCGCCTCATCCGCGATAACTATGCGAAGTACGATGGCTTTGTTGTGCTTCACGGAACCGATACAATGTCCTACTCGGCCTCTGCGTTGAGCTTTATGCTCGAGAATCTCGCCAAGCCAGTCATCTTCACTGGTAGCCAGATTCCTATTGGTATTCTCCGTACCGATGGCCGTGAGAATCTTATCACCGCAATCGAGATCGCAGGTGCGCAGAACGAGGATGGCTCGCCTCTTGTTCCCGAGGTGGCTCTCTATTTCCAGAATCGTCTCTTCCGTGGTAACCGTACCACAAAGCTAAGTGCCGAGGCATTGAAT
>JADBON010000165.1:0-3816 GCA_015656305.1 Alistipes sp. | reverse complement strand
CCGTTACGTAGCGAGATAACGCCCGAGAGATAGTCGTGCATAGCGCCAATGAAGATACCTCCCAGCGTAATCCACAGAAAAGCCACAGGGCCATAGCACGCACCAAGAATAGCGCCAAAGATAGGTCCCGTACCCGCGATATTTAGGAGCTGGATAAGGAATATCCTCCAGCGTGGCATAGGGATGTAGTCCACACCATCGTACATCGTCTTTGATGGAACATCGGCATTAGGGTTGATACCCGCGATGCGCGACATAAGCCCACCATAGAGGAAGTAGGCCGCAATAAGCACCGCAAGACAAGTTAGAAAGGTTATCATAGCACCTCGTAATTAGGGTTTTAGGGTAAATTAGTTATCTCCACACACCTCCGTAGCGCGAGGCTTTGAGGCGAGGAACATTCCGAGTATTGTAATCGCAGCGTTAAGGATAATCACCTCATAGCTAAATACATAGCCACCAAACCACGTCGCGGAGTTTGTGGCAATGATATAGCTTATAAGAGGTGCAGAGATAGCGATAATAGGTATAGCCCTCGCACGCACCTCACGACGACTAAACAATCCAAAAGCAAACATACCCAGTAGCGGACCATAGGTATAGCTTGCCATCGTGAAGATAAGTGTTATGGCGCCACTTGCGCTCGAGTAACCGAAGATGATTATCACCGCCATCATAACCACCGCAATGGCGATATGCGACACTCTACGTAACTGCTCCACCCTCTCTGGCGCGCGCTTCGCATCGAGAATATCGAGGGTAAAGGAGGTGGTAAGGGCCGTAAGCGCCGAGCCTGCCGAGGAGTAGGTCGAGGCGACCAAGCCCAATAAGAACAATACGCCAACGACGACAGGCAATCCGCACTCCGTAGCCACGTAGCCAAAGAGTGTATCTCCCTGTGTGACAGCGATTTCGTTCGTATCGGCATAGAGATACAACAATGCTCCAAGGCAGAGGAACAACACGATAACCACCATCTGAATAACGATGGATGTCATCATACTTCGCTGCGCATCTCTTCGATTGCGGCACGAGAGTATGGTCTGCATCATATCTTGGTCGAGGCCCGTCATCGCAACAACGAGGAACGCTCCCGCAATAAACTGCTTCCAGAAGTAACGTCTATCAAGAGGGTTATCCAGAAATAACGTATCGGAGTAGTGACTCTCGGAGATGGCCGACAGGGCAACCCCGAAATCCCAACCTAAAGACTTAATAATAAATATAATAGATACGACAATTGCTGCGCTCATAATAAGCGTCTTAACCATCTCTACCCACACCACCGTACGCACACCGCCACGACGTGTGTACATCCACACCAGAAGCATCATTATCGCTGCGTTAACCGCAAACGGGATATTATAGTGGTCGTAGAGCAACTCCTGAAGCACCACACATATTATATACGCGCGTAGCGAAGCCGAGAGAATCTTCGACACAAAAAAGAACCACGCTCCCGTGCGATGCGCCACAACGCCAAAGCGCTGGTCGAGGTACTCATACAACGACACCACACCCAAGCGGTAGTATAGCGGAATAAGGAGATAGGCGATGATTACGTAGCCAACAAAGAAGCCGAGTGTAGTTTGCAGATAGGAGAAGCTATCGGCTGCCACAGTACCTGGCACCGAGATATAGGTCACACCCGACATCGCAGCACCAACCATAGCTATGGCCGCTACGACACGTGGGGTGTTACGTCCTCCCGTGAAGAATGAGCCCTGCGCACTACGGCGTGAGGATATCCACGCCACAACGAAGAGAAGCGCGATATATCCCACGATAGTCGATATGATGACAATGGGCGACACCTCGACAGAGTTTATCGTTAGAAGTTATGAGCCTTGCAGTAGCGCACCACAGCATCTGCAACACGCTCTCCATCGAGTGCAGCTGATACGATACCTCCGGCATATCCCGCACCCTCACCCGCAGGGAACAAACCCGCTATCTGCGTGTGCATCAGCGACTCTGGATCACGAGGAATACGCACAGGAGTCGAGGTACGTGACTCCACGCCCACAACAATAGCCTCATCCGACACAAAACCCTTTAGCTTCTTGCCAAAGGTTGCGATACCGCTACGAAGTCTTGCGCCGATAACCTCGGGCATCCACTGGTCGAGACGCGACGCTGTGATACCTGGGATATATGAGGTACGTGGCAGAGAGGTCGACGCACGGCCCGCCACGAAATCCGAAACACGCTGTGCGGGAGCCACCTGACGCTCACCGCTATGCTCGCGTGCCAACTCCTCGAAGAGCTGCTGATAGCGCAAGCCCGCCAACTCACCCCACTGCTCACGAAGGTGTGCGAAATCCTCAAGACGCACCTCCGTAACAAGGCCCGAGTTCGCAAAGGCAGAATTACGACCACTTGGCGACATACCATTGACCACCGACTGGCTATTGTCGGTCATAGCTGGCACGATGAAGCCTCCAGGACACATACAGAACGAGTAGACACCACGTCCAGCCTCCTGGCTTACAAGTGAATAGCTCGCCGCAGGAAGCCACTCACCACGCTCCGCACGATGGTACTGAATGCTGTCGATAAGGCGCTGTGGATGCTCAATACGCACACCCATAGCAAAAGGCTTTGCCTCGATAGCGATATTCGCCTCGTACAACATCTCATAGATATCGCGTGCCGAGTGTCCTGTTGCCAATACCACCGCAGCACCCTCGATAACATTATCGCCTACACGGACACCCGTGATACGGTCGCCCTTGAGCATAAATCCCGTAACCTTGCTCTCGAACAACACCTTACCGCCACTCTCGGTGATGGTACGGCAGATATTCGAGATGATACGTGGGAGCTTATCTGTTCCGATATGCGGATGTGCCTCGTAGAGAATCTCGGGATTTGCACCGTGCCACACAAGAGTCTGCAACGCCTTGTTATAGTCGCCACGCTTCTTGCTTCGTGTAAAGAGCTTACCATCCGAGAATGTACCCGCGCCACCCTCGCCAAAGGCGTAGTTCGAGTCGGGGTTAATCTCGCCACCGCGGTTAATCTGCGCAATATCGTACTTACGCGATAGCACCGACTTACCACGCTCCAAGAGTATTGGCTTGTATCCCAACTCTATAAGGCGCAACGCGGCGAAGAGTCCCGCAGGTCCCGAACCTACGACAATAACCTCCACACCATTCTCCACCGCGGGATAGTCGAAATGCAATGGTGCTGGCTGTGGCTCCTGGTCGACGTAAATCTCAAGCGAGAGATTCACCTTTGCCATACGCTGACGTGCATCTATGGAGCGCTTCACGACACGCGCGAGGGCGATATCGCTCTGACGTATTCCCATACGTTCTGCGGCACGTGCAAGGTAGAATTTCTCATCTGCGGCCTGTTTTGGAGACAACTGAAGGGTTATTATCTTTGGCATAAAGTATCGTTTTTAGCTATGCGACATCCTTCGGGAAACTGCTCTCGAGGGTAGTCGCACAATGTTCAAGATACAAAAATACGAAAAAATTATAATAAAATTGCAAATGAGTGTTGTTATATTACAAAAAGTTGTTACCTTTGCAGCGTCAACGAGGGAAAAGATATATCGGATGGGTATATTTCGTTGGCCGATCCTTGCGGACATGGTGTAATTGGTAGCCACGTCAGACTTAGGATCTGATGCCGAGAGGCGTGGGGGTTCGAGTCCCTTTGTCCGCACTCAGTTAAAAAAGAGGAATTTTCGAGAGAATTTTCCTCTTTTTTATTTTTATAACTTTCTGATAACATTAATATTATAGAAAGAGCCTTATTCTCATCTATAGTTCGATAATTGCCAATTTTCTTATCCCACAAAAT
>JADBON010000259.1:0-2543 GCA_015656305.1 Alistipes sp. | reverse complement strand
GCTACGCAGCGTCCTGATGTTAAGGTAATTACGGGTGGTATCAAGGCTAACTTCCCAGCGCGTATTGCGTTTAGAGTTATGCAGATGACCGACTCGCGTACGATTATCGACCAGCCAGGTGCAAATCAGCTTATTGGACGTGGTGATATGTTGTTCCTCAGCGGTGGCGAGCCAGTGCGTATCCAGTGTGCGTTTATTGATACTCCGGAGGTGGAGCGCGTGGTGGAGCATATCGGTGCGCAGCCAGGATATAGCTCGGCATATAACCTCCCAGACTATGTTCCAGAGTCGGGCGACGGAGGTATGGGTGGCGTGAGCTTCGGCAGCGAGGAGAGTGGTGTTGCGCAGAAGTATGATCCAAAGTTTGGAGAAATTGCGCGTGCTGCGGTTACCAATGGCGTAATCTCCACGTCGATGATTCAGCGAAGCTTCGAGGTGGGCTTCAACCGTGCGGGACGTATTATGATGCAGCTCGAGAGGGCAGGTATCGTAGGTCCGCAGATTGGCTCCAAGCCTCGTGAGATTAAGTTCTACGATTTGCAGTCCTTGGAGGCGAAGTTGCAGGACTTGGGTGTATTTTAATTAACGTGCGGATTATGAGAAAGATAATATCCCTATTTTTTGCTCTGATGTCGGTTGTTGCGGCATCGGCGCAGATGTCATCCACAGAGTGGCTTGCAGCACTTGATAAGTCGCTTGGCGAGCGCTATGGAATGTATATTTCTGTTGCTATGGCCGACCAGGAGCCTATCTCGGGATACTTTATGGTCGATGGCGATGGCTACTATATCACCCTCGGTGTTATGGAGGTTTATAGCGATGGTAAGTTGCGCTATGAGGTAAATAACGAGCGTAAGGAGGCGACGATAGATAGCGTTGACCTCAGCTCTTGTGACCTGCTTACGAACCCTACAAATGCCTTTAGCTTTGTGGATGAGGAGTTTGCGATTAGCGTTGTGGCATCTTCGGAGTCGGAGTGTGTGTTGAGCCTTGTGCCTCGTGATGAGGCTATGGGTGTTACGGAGATACTTCTTGCCCTTGAGCGCAGTGGCTCGCGCGTTGTGCCACAGAGCATTACCTATGACTATGACGGCGAGCGTATCGATATCGCACTTAAGAGTGCGGATGTTGCTGAAAAGAGCCTACCGCGTTGGGATAAGGATGCCTATCGTGCCTATGACGTAGTGTCGTTTTTGTAGTTACAATGCGGCTCGGAAGGCTGGTTTTTCGGACTGATATAGAGAGTTTAAAGGGTGAGGGTACTTCAAACATTGCGTGAAGCACCCTTGCTCTTTTGTTTGTTTATGCGCGAAGCATCACTTTTTCGTTATAGTTCTTCGTGCTTTCACTTTTTTTTACTACCTTTGATACGTTATATACCTACTTTTTATCGAACGAACAATGGGACTTAAGAGAATAGACGAGCGTTTGTCGCGTGTGGCGACTATAGTTAAGGGTTGGAATGGCAATAGTAGCGTGCCTCGTATAGAGCGTGATTTGGCTCTCGAGGAGCTGCGACATATATACGACGAGATTTTGGACTATACTCCCGAGCAAACGGAGGAGTGCGCGGAGGAGAAGACCGAGAGTGTAGAGCGTGAGGAGCGCGCGGTGGTGACCGTAGCCCCAATCGCGGAGAGCATCGCCGATGTAGTAGACGATTTCGACGACGCACTCGATATTGATGCCTTGTTGGGTATTGGTGCCGAGGAGGAGAGCGCATCTTCGCAGGAGCAGAGCATTGCTGATACGGTAGAGACAACGGCAGAGGAGGTCGTAGAGGAGTCTATGGTTGAGGTTGCCCAGGAGATTGTAGTAGAGTCGGAGCCTGAAATCGTTGCGGAGCCAGAGCCTGTGGAGGAGCCTGTGAAGGAGTCAGTTGCAATGCCTGAGGCAGAAGTGGCGGCTGAGGCTGAAACGTTGCCTGAGGCGGAGGATGTTGCCGCGGGAGCGTTGTTCAACTTGGATGATATCCCTGTTCGTGCGAAGCGTGGTCGTAAGATGGTGCATCTATATAGCGATAACTTCACATCGCGCGTTGTAACTGCGCAGGAGGATGAGCCAGCAGAGAACGAGTCCGAAGCAGAGGCTACGGTGCAGCCCGTACAGCCTGCTGTTGAGCGAGTAGTGGTTGAGGAGCAGAGTGCCGAGGAGCCAAAGTGCCTTGCAGATGTGTTGGGTGGTGGCGTTAAGACGTTGGCCGATGCTATGGCATCGAGCGATGAGCCTACAACACCTCTAAATCGTGTTACGGAGTTGCGTAAGGCTATTGGCCTTAACGATAAGTTCCTACTTGTTCGTGACCTCTTTGGTGGCGATGTGGAGCGTTATGAGGCTACGATTGATACCCTTGATGAGTTTGAGGATTTGGATGAGTGTATGATATACATCGTCGAGAATTTCCGCTGGAATCCCGACTCGGAGGCTGCACGACTAATAGTCTCGTTGTTGGAGCGTAAACTTGCATAAACATAAGTCATTATGGCAAAACTATATGTAGTACCAACCCCTATTGGTAACCTCGAAGATATAACCCTCAGGGC
>JADBON010000212.1:0-3095 GCA_015656305.1 Alistipes sp. | reverse complement strand
GCGACTCTATGTCGAGCAGCTCACCAAGATTAAGGTTCGCACTACGCACAACACCCTTCATATCGTAACGCGACTCGCGATTCTTGCCTATGGTAACATCTGCCGAGATATCACCCGCACCCGTAGCGACGTTTCCGACGGCACGGAACGAATCCAAGCGTCCACCAAACGTAACACGGGCATCGGCCCACTCGGCATTGCGGATAATATCGTAGACACGCTCGGGGAGTGGCTCCTTGAGGATAGCCTTCATAAGCGTCTCGACATCCTGATTTGTGGTATGCACCTCCTCAAGGCCGATGATATAGTTCGACGTGCGCCAATCAGGGAGGCCAATGATGCGGAACGTACCACGTGCTGTAGTACTCTGGGCGATAGAGCCTCGCTCAACTCTACCACGTAGGTCACTCACAACACCCTCGAACGTAGCATCCACATCCCAGAACTCCGTATTCCAATCCTTGAGTCCTGGGCCGAAGAAGCCGAGGTCATAGGTAGAGACAGAGCTGCGCTCCACCCTACCCGTCATATTTACCTTGTTGATATAATCTTTGTAGTCGTCCCAGCTATCACCCTTGAGGATAAGCTCTGGCACCGAGATATGTGAGGTTTCGGTGTCGGCCACGAAGTTCTCGAAGCGTATCTCACCCATATCGACCAAGAAATAGGTGGCAAGGTTCTCAATCTCGAAGCCACTACGCTCCACAGCGCTTAGGTTCACGATATCTGCCCACACCCTGCTATTGGCAACCGAGAAGTTCTCAATCTCGCCATCGACATCCTTAATCTGCATATCGTAGTAGTCGATACCATACTCTGGGTTGCGATGCACAAGGCGCTCATAGCGGAACTCCAACCCCGAAGCCTCGATTTTGTCGATGGTCATCTTAAAGTTGCTCTTGCCCTCGGATTTCTGCAAGCTACGCACAATAGGACGGATATTCAGCTCACCACTCTGCAACTCACGAAGTTTGAAGAAGCCATCCTCGGCGCGCGCCCAACCCAGAAGCAAGCCATCGTTCTTAATATCCAAACTCTTGATACGTGCCTGTGCAGAACTTACATAGAGAAGCGTATCCTGCTCGTGATCCTCGACATAGAAGCCCTCGACACGCACCCTCGAGAAAAGGTCGATGTCGATGCGGTCCAGAGCGACCTTCGTGCCGAGATACTCCGATGCAAACTGCGAGGCACGCTGCACGGCGAGGTTCTGAACACCCTCGATATTTAGCACAAGTGTCAAAGAAATAGGCAAAAATATCGATAACAAAATGATTACCGATAGCACCTTTGCCAATATTTTTATAACTTTGCGCATTGAAATATCACTTAGTAGCTTGAGTGTTCACAACAATTAACCTACAAATATAGTGATTTTTCTATTAAAATATAAAAAAAAGAGAAAAAAGAGAGATAAATAGTTCCGATTATGGATATTACAATACTTGGCATCGAGTCGTCGTGCGACGATACCTCGGCAGCGGTGATACGTAACCGCACCCTTCTGTCGAACGTAATTGCCTCACAGGCAGTACACCAGAAGTATGGCGGCGTTATTCCCGAGTTGGCATCACGCGCCCACCAGCAGAACATCGTTCCTGTGGTCGACACCGCACTCAAGGAGGCGGGAATCACCATCGACAAGGTGGATGCTATCGCTTTCACACGCGGTCCAGGTCTTCTCGGCTCGCTACTTGTTGGAGTGTCGTTTGCCAAGGGACTATCTATCGCAAACAACATTCCTCTTGTGGAGGTTAACCATCTTGAGGGCCACATCCTCTCACATTTTGTAGATATGCCCGACAGAGAGATGCCTCACCCCGATTTCCCATTCTTGTGCCTGCTCGTGAGTGGCGGACATACGCAGATTGTGCGCGTGGACTCACCTACACAGATGGAGATTATAGGCACTACGATTGACGATGCTGCGGGCGAGGCATTCGACAAGTGTGCCAAGGTTATGGGACTACCATATCCTGGTGGCCCAGTTATCGACAAACTTGCGAAAGAGGGTGATGCTAAGGCATTTAAGTTCGCAAAGCCTCACGTCGAGGGTGAGTTCGACTACTCATTCTCTGGTCTTAAAACATCGTTCCTATATACGCTTCGTGACGCCGTGCAGCAAGACCCCGACTTTGTGGAGAAGCACAAGGCCGACCTCTGCGCATCGTTGCAGAAGACAATCGTAGATATCCTCCTCGACAAGCTCATCAAGGCTTCGAAGGCTACGGGAATTAAGGATATCGCCATTGCAGGTGGCGTATCGGCAAACTCGGGACTTCGTGATGGCATCACCGAGGCGGGACGTCGTCGTGGCTGGCGCACCTTTTTGCCAGAGTTCAAGTTCACAACCGACAATGCTGCGATGATTGCTACGGCGGGTTACTATCGCTATATGGCGGGTGAGCTAAGTTCGCTCGACGTGTCGCCCGTAGCACGTCTTCAGGATTTGAAATAGAAGCAAAAAAATGCACCACTTGGAGCTTCCCTATAACGACTACGGCAGCGCTATGCGTCGCCGTATGGGAGGACGTGTGCAGAAGCTCGCCATAGATGCCCATTTGGGGTGTCCACATCGTGAGGCGGAGAGCGGAAAAGGGGGTTGTACGTTCTGTCTTGGCGAGGCATTTACACCCTCATATTGCCAATCGCAACAATCTATCACAGAGCAGATTAACGCTGCAATAGAGTTTCACATATCACGCCGCAGAACGGCCGATAGATATCTCGCATATTTTCAGGCTGGCACTAATACATTTGCTCCATTGGAAAGGCTCAAGGTACTATACGAGGAGGCTCTCGCACACCCTAAAATCGAGGGTATAATAGTCGGCACACGCCCCGACTGCATAAGTTCCGAAATACTCGACTATTTGGAGTATTTATCGCACCGTCATTACGTCGCAGTTGAGTATGGTATAGAGGCCACCGAGGATGCAATTTTGCAACACGTAAATCGCGGCCACGACTTTGCAACGGCAGTCGAAGCGGTGGCGGCGACACGCGCACGAGGTATAGATGTGGGTGCGCACTTTATCCTCGGGCTACCCTATCAAAGCCGCGAGGATATCCTAACGCAGATGGCGGATATAAAT
>JADBON010000181.1:0-3556 GCA_015656305.1 Alistipes sp. | reverse complement strand
GCCGAGACATCGTGGAAGATATCCTCGGATGCCTTGTGGTGTAAGTTCATCACCCCTGCGGGCGAGATGTATGACACTGCGGGAGGTGCGGGAACAATCACCGTAACACTGAAAATCTCCGATACGAATATCGAGAATCAGACCACACGTGCCAACATCACCCTATGGATGGGTGGCGAGCATCGCACCATTGCGGTTGTGGAGCGTGGCAAGAAGGAGCTTTTCGTGAAACTCCTAAACAGCGAGGGTAAGAAGAGCGAGACTCTGGCGTTGGGCTACGATGATTATATCGCCACAACTATCAATGCCAACTTCCGCTATGCCGCTATCAACATCCCATCGTGGGTGGAGGTTGCCAAGCGCGACGAGAAGGGTAATGTAACCATCACAAACTCCATTGCTGGTAGTGCGGGCGAGGATGTGGAGGTGCTTCTACGCATCGTGAAGGATGGCAAGCGCGAGGCAACAAGAATCAGTGCCGAGGATGGTAACCTTATCTCGTTTGTAGACGAGGAGCTTAGCATTAGCTTCGACTTCCCAATCATCTACGACGGTATGGGTGACAGAAGCCTTACGTTTAGAGGCCCTACGCAGAACTACTACGGCTGGGAGGTATCTAACGATGGCAAGACATTCCGCTACTACAACGAGGCGGAGGAGAGCTACTCGACATTCGACAATGAGCTTCAATACTCGATTACGGCACAGGATAACGACTACGCGGTTTTGCTCCTCGAGCAACACATCGAGCGCGGTATACCTGTATTCGAGTGCTTCACCGAGCAGGATAACCGCTGGATAGAGTTCAATAAGGAGAGCGCCACACTTCGTGTTAAGGAGTACAATGGCCACAGACCTCGCTATGGCGCGGTTATGGCGCTGCCACGAGGCATCTACAACGATACGCAGAGCGATATAAACATCCTTTTCGAGGATGACCTCTCGTCAGGTATCGCACTCCCAGCGATTGCCACCGACTACTCGAAGTACATACTTATCGACTTTGTGCAGCACGACTTTGCCGAGGCTGGCGAGTATGAGGGTATGTATGCATACCACTCCCTAACCTCGCTGGAGATATACTGCGAGCCACACCACGATGCCGAGCTTATGGCGAAGTATGGCACCGAGGATATCTACATCTGCGACTTTGTAAACCCTGTCGAGGGTAAGACTCCAGGTGTTATCGTCAACCCACTTATCGAGGGCTGGGACACTGCAGGCCACGAGACTGGTAATGCAGGTGTTGAGGTATGGCACGGCGACACGCAGCTCAAGATTAGCAAGAACGAATACTACATTGGTGAGAACATCGACGAAGAGCTCTCGGTACACCTCTGGGGTCCAAGCGATGGCTGGAAGGGAGAGAATATGGTTGTGGTATTCAAGGTTAGCAACGTTGTGAAGAAGATTCTTGTTGTAACACCACCATCACTATAACAAACACTCAAACACGACATATCTCAACTATGAAAAAGATATATTCACTTTTTTACACACTTCTGCTTTGTGGCGCCGCGATACTCGTTGGCAGCTGCGAGCGCACCACAGAGAGCCTTGATGCTACGTATGGCTACGTGCAGTTCCGCCTGGTCAAGGAGTCACAACTCGAGACAGGTAGCCGTGCTGCGGAGGCGTTAGAGTGGCTATCCGAGGCGCATAAGATTAGCGTCATAATGCAGAAGGATGGCTCGACAATCACACAGACTCTTCCACTCTCAAGTTTCGATACCGAGAGTGCGGAGTGGGGCCTTCAGAGTGAGAAGCTGCGTCTGATGACAGGCACCTATAACATCATCGGTTACTACATCTACGACAATCTCGACAACCAGATTCTCTCGGGCGGCGACGCTGGCGAGTTCAAGGTTGTGGAGCGAGGCCTTGAGGTTAAGAAGATTGGCGTTCCTGTTGTGGAGCGAGGCCTTGTGAACTTCGCACTTACGAAGTCCTTTGTCACACGCCTCGATGCCGAGGGTAGCTATCCGTTCCAGAGCATCGGCTCGGTAGATGTCACCGTCAAGAATATGTTTACCAGCGAGACTACCACCTTCAAGGCTATGGCTACGAAGTACTACGAGAACTTCATCGAGGGTTCGTACGACGAGGAGTTATGGGAGTATAACGGTCGCACGGCATATATGACCTGCTCCGAGGCACATTGGCTTGAGGCGGGTAACTACACAATAACAAGCTATACAACCTACTCCGATACGAAGGGACGAAATCGCCTCGAGACTGCAATTATCGAGGATATGAAGGCGGAGTTTACGATTGAGGATAACCACACCACTACCGCCACCGTACCTATCATCCTCTCAACCACCTCGGAGCGTATCAAGGACTACGAGGCGTTGTATGATATCTGGAGTGCGCTGGATGGCCCTAACTGGACATTCCACGGCGAGGAGTATTACGCTGGTACAAATTGGGACTTCAACAAGGATATTGATATGTGGGGCGACCAGCCAGGCGTTACGCTCAATGGCGAGGGACGTGTCGTAGGTCTTAACCTTTCGGGCTTCGGAGCAAAGGGATACATTCCCGAGGCCATAGGTCAACTTACGGAGCTTCAGACGCTCTATCTCGGCAACCACAACGAACTTATCGGAGGTTATAACGACACCTCGGCGTCACGTATCAGCGCTATGGATTACCACAACCGAGTGCTAAAGCGCGACGTTCGTAGCGACCTTTCGCCAGAGCTTCAGCGTGCGTTGATGAGCCAGGAGGAGATGGATGCTATGTACAATGCGGAGCGTAAGGATGTGGCATTTGGCAACCTCACAAATGGCATCAAGGGTATCTCACGCGCTATGATGCGCCTCACAAAACTTGAGCAGTTCTTCATTGCCAACGCCCCTATTACTGCCGATGAGTTCTTCTTCGACATCCCCGAGAGTTCGCCATACTACGCCGAGCAGGCCGAGTGGAGCTGGTCTAACTTCGAGTTCTTGATGGACGTCGAGATATACAACTGCCGCGACCTCGAGCGACTACCTCTCGATATGCTTACCGAAGTGCCAAAGATGCAGTCGCTAAACGTTGCGATGAACTATAACATCTCTGCCGAGCAGCTTAAGAGCGACTGGGAGGCGATTATTGATGGTGAGTCGGGCGATGAGATTCAGATTCTCTACCTCAGCTTCAACAACCTCAAGGAGACTCCATCGCACGACTATATGAAGCGTATGGCCAAGATGAGCTACCTCGACTGCACCTCAAACCAGATAGAGGTTGTCCACGCCTTGGGTAAGGAGATTTCGCCTGCGTCGGTGCTTCTGGACTACAATAAGATTCACACCATCACCCTCGGCGAGGATGGATACTTCTGCGGGTTGAGTATGCTTGAGACCTTCTCTTGCTCGAATAACTGCCTTACGAAGCTCCCCGACCTCTTCTCGGCACGCTCCATCTACACGATGCTTACAGCAAACTTCTCATCGAACGACATCTCGGAGTTGGAGAATGGCGAGCAGTGGCGTGGCTTGAACACCGAGACGCTGAATCTCGCCGATAACCGCTTTACCACAATACCACATCGTATTATGGATTCAGG
>JADBON010000269.1:0-2479 GCA_015656305.1 Alistipes sp. | reverse complement strand
GTCGAGAAGGTTGCTGTCGAAGGCTCGTATCTCTCGGTCGAGGAGGCAGCTACGCTGTTGCGTGGTCTGCGCTCTGCGGCAGTCATAGTGCGCTTTATCCTTTCGCGTAGGGAGGGTAGCTACCCACGTCTTCGAGCATTGACGGAGAGGGTGGAGATATTTCCACAGTTGCAGAGTGCTATCGAGCGTGTTATAGATGATAAGGGTGAGGTGCGCTCTTCGGCTTCCGAGGAGCTATCCTCAATACGTCGTGCCATCCGCGAACACGAAGGTCAGGTATCGAAGCGTCTGCAGCAGGTGCTTCAGCGTGCCAAGGCCTCGGGAGTTGTGGATGCCGATGCTATGATATCCATCCGCGATGGTCACGCCGTAATCCCCGTTTCGGCGGCTAATAAGCGTAAAATCGCGGGCTTTATCCACGATGAGTCGGCTACGGGACGTACGTTCTATGTCGAGCCTGTGGAGGTTGTGGAGCTTAACAACGAGCTTCGTGAGTTGGAGTATGCCGAGAAGCGCGAGGTGGTGCGTATCCTTACAGAGCTTACGGCGGTACTACGTGTTGAGGTTGATGGCCTTGTGCGTATCGAGGGGTATCTCACACGCATAGATGTCCTACGTGCCAAGGCTCGCTGGGCAATTGCCAATGGCGCGGTAAAACCTATCATCTCCACCGAGGGGCGTTTGCTACTGCGTAAGGCACGTCACCCGCTGTTGCAGCAGACACTGCGCAGTCAGAATAAGGAGATTGTGCCACTCGATATGGAACTTAATGCCGAGCGCCGTATCTTGGTTATCTCGGGTCCTAATGCTGGTGGTAAGTCGGTATGTCTTAAGACTACGGGAATCTTGCAGTATATGGTGCAGTGTGGTTTCCTTATTCCTGCGTTGGAGAACTCGGAGTTCCCGCTCTTTGAGTCGCTGATGATTGATATTGGCGACCAGCAGTCGTTGGAGAATGACCTCTCGACCTACTCGTCACACCTTGTGAATATGCGTACTATGCTTAGCGAGGCATCGGAGCATACGCTTATTTTGATTGATGAGTTTGGTTCGGGTACGGAGCCTACGATTGGTGGCGCTATCTCGGAGTCGATTCTGGAGCGCTTTGTGGAGCGTAAGGCCTATGGCGTTATCACCACGCACTACGCCAATATAAAATACTTTGCATCACGAAACGAGGGAGTGGCAAATGGTGCTATGGCCTTCGATGTTAGAAATATACAGCCTCTATTTAGCCTTGAAATGGGTAAGCCTGGTAGCTCGTTTGCTATCGAGGTGGCACGAAAAATCGGACTTCCAGAGGATATCGTGCGTAAGGCTATGGATAAGGCTGGTGAGGATCATATCAACCTCGAGCGTCAGTTGCGTGAGATTGCCCGCGATAAGCGATATTGGGCCGAGAAGCGTGACCGTATCCGTATGACCGATAGGAAGGTCGAGCAGTTGGAGCAGACCTATACCGACCGCTTGCAAGGTATTAAGGATGAGCGACGCGAGATTATCGAGAAGGCACGCCGCGAGGCTGAGGAGATGATTGCCGAGGCACGCCGTACGATTGAGAATACTATACGTACCATCCGCGAGTCGCAGGCCGAGAAGGAGATTACACGCCTTGCTCGCCGCGAGCTTGAGACATTTGTTGATAGTGTGGATGAGGCGAAGGGTGGTATGACAAGCGACGAGCGCATCGAGCGCGAGATGGAGCGCTTGGCACGCCGTAGGGAGCGCAGAGAGAAGCGAGCCGAGGAGCGTGAACAGGCGGGTGGCGTAGTTGTGCCACAGCGAGTTGAGGAGCTTGTGGTGCAGAAGATTGAGGTTGGCACGAAGGTGAAACTCGAGGGACAGGAGATTCCTGGAGTCGTGAAGATGATAAAGGGCAAAAAAGCGCAGGTGGCCTTTGGCGAGATGCTTATTATGGTCGACGTGGCAAGACTCAAGGCCGTATCGTCGTCGGAGTATCGTCAGGCTACACGCCCAACAACGGCGCGTACCGTAGTGTCGGTGGATATCCGCGAGCGTAAGCTCAACTTCCGCGACCATATTGATGTTCGAGGTATGCGTGCCTCGGAGGCTCTTGAGGCTGTGGAGGATTTGGTGGATGATGCTCTTATGGTGGGCGTTTCGACCGTTACGATTCTGCACGGTAAGGGTACGGGAGCGCTGAAGGAGGAGATACGTCGCTATCTCCGTGGCGTGAAGGATGTGGCATCGGTAGCTGATGACCACGCTGACCGTGGCGGCTCGGGAATAACAATTGTGACGTTTAAAATGTAAGATATATGAACTATCTATTGTCTGAAATTGCGCACATCGTAGGTGGTGAGTTGCGTGGCGAGGATCTCCGTGTTGCGGAGGTTGTCACCGACTCTCGAAGTGTCATAGCGGCCGAGAATGTAGTGTTTGCGGCTATCGATGGCAAGAATCACGATGGACATCTATTTGTGGGACGTATGGCCGAGCGTGGCGTTGAGGCGTTCAT
>JADBON010000310.1:0-2019 GCA_015656305.1 Alistipes sp. | reverse complement strand
TCGCGCCGCCCATATATGATTATCTCGAATAACTGGGTGCTGAAGCGACTCTATGGAGCATCGGAGTCGAAGCTCTTCTACGATACGTTCCATACGTTGTACTACCACTGGGAGCCTCTGGCGCAGGTGGAGGAGAGTGCGGTGCGTATCCCTGTCAAGGAGCCAAAACTATATACCGCGTACTCCTATCCTCAGGTTATGGAGAGTGGCGAGGTGCTATTCCTGAAGGAGGATTTGGCCAATACGTCGGCCTTCGTGGCGGTAGATACGGAGGTGGGTGAGGAGCAGCGAATAGCAAGGATTGGCTACCTCTCGTCGCGCCCTGCGCTGAGCCAAACGGGTAGAGTGTGGTGGACGGAGTATCGCCAGAGTGCGCTCTTTGCCGAGCAGGTCTACTCCAAGCTCTGCTATATGGACCTTAATGATAGGCACCCTCGAGTGTTGTATCGCCATCGTAACGTGCTGTATCCTACGCCAACGTCGGGCTATGGCATCGCGTGGGTGGAGTATACCGCCGATGGACGATATACGGTTGTGGTAAATGGAGCCTTGGATGCAGAGCGTCGCACGCAACTGCCTTATGGTAGTGAGATTCACGGTATGGCGTGGGATGATGTTACCGATGCGCTCTACGTTATCATCACCGATGACGATGGTATGCACATCGCAAAGTTGGTGCGTGGAGGCTTCGAGCGCGTTACACGTTCGGCATATACAACCCTTAGCGACCTACGTGCCAAGGGTGGTAAGCTATACTTTGGCTCTATCGCTTCGGGACGTGACGAGGCACACTATTACGACCTCGCTACGGGCAAAGAGTATCGTCTTACAACCTCGCGCTATGGCTCGTTCCAGCCTATGCCTATTGGTGACTCTACGATTGTGGCTACGACCTACGACCGCCGCGGCTATCTGCCATCGTTGCAGCGAACAACCGATGCTACGGAGGTGAGGTATATGCCACATCCTCCGAAGATTATGCTTCCGGAGAGTAAGCCGTGGGGTGTTGTGAATCTCGATACGGTGCGTTATAGCGACTCTGCGGGCGAGGAGATTAAGGAGCGTACCCCTTCGAAGCGCTTCTCGCGTATGGGCCACGCCTTTAACATCCATAGCTGGGCGCCAGCTTCGTATGACCCTTATGCCATTGTCGAGGAGTCGTCTATCGCCTTTAACCTCGGTGCTACGGTGATGTCGCAGAACCTGCTCTCGACGTTGGAGGGCTTCCTAACGTGGGGCTGGAATCCAAACGAAGGCTCGGTGTTTAAGGGTATGTTGCGCTACTATGGTCTTGGCGTAAACCTTTGGGTGAATGGAACATTTGGCGGTAACCAGCAGATATACAAAATCGCAACCTACGATGCAGAGACGGGAAAACTTATCCTCTCGCCTGATATAAAACGTGGCAAATATTACTCTTTAGGAGCAGGAGCAACGTTGCCGATACTCCTAAATAATGGCTATCACACCTCGCAGTTGGCTCTGTCGACATCGTGGAACTTCTCGAATGGTATGGTTGCCAATGTCGATAAACTCATTATCGAGGATTATAAGGTTACGAATATCCGTACTATTGGCTACTCGGAGGGTGTGCATCAGCTCTCGTTTGGCATAGGATTTCAGGATATGGTGCGTAAGTCACACCGTGACTTCTTGCCACCGTGGGGTGTGGCGCTTCAGGGAAGCTATACGCTCAACCCCGCAACGAATAATATGGGACATCTGATGGTGCTATACGGAAAGCTATATACGCCAGGTTTTGCCAAGCACCACTCATTGTCACTTGCGGCATCGTTCCAGACCTCGCTTGGTGGTTTCCAATCCGACTTGGTGCTATCGTCGTTGTCGTTTAAGTCTACGCGTCTGGTACCTCGAGGCTTCTCGTCGTACGACATTGAGAATGACCACTACTTGGCAACCTCGCTCAACTATCAGCTTCCTGTGTGGTATCCTGATGGTGGTTGGCCAGGCATCGTATTCTTCAAGCGTCTGAGGGTAAACGTAGGTGGTGACTACGCC
>JADBON010000276.1:0-2396 GCA_015656305.1 Alistipes sp. | reverse complement strand
TAATTGATGTATTTGATAAGTGTGATATTGTAAGGTTTGTAATAGATGTAATATCCTAATTATTGGCATTTTAAGGGGTATTACATCTATTATTTTTGTGGAGATATGGGAGGTATAGACACAAAAAAACCTTACAACAGGTGTGTTATAAGGTCTAAAAGTGATTCCGGCGGGATTCGAACCCACGACCCACAGCTTAGAAGGCTGTTGCTCTATCCAGCTGAGCTACGGAACCATCACATTATGTTTTTATCCGACTCCTATCACAAACCATAAACCGCTACGAATGACAACGGCAGATAGCATCGGATAACTTATGCGGTGCAAAAGTACGTAAAATATATCGATTTGCAAAATTTTTGCACCTATTCACATCAAAATCGCTGATATTTTATATCACAACACCTGAAATAAGTGCTTATTCGCGCGATATAAATAGACGCAACAGCCACACTTATCTAACTGATAATTAGCGTGATACAACCTTATCAATCACCGAAGTGACCATATCGTAATCATAGCCAAGCCCAAGTGCGTAGCGAAGCAATTTACCGCGTAGCTCATAGTCATTCGCAGCCTTGACCGAAGGGAGTTTACGTTGTAGGCGCTTCTCAAGCATAGCACGCTGGTCATCACACTGCAATGTCGCAAGGGTACGTTCTACAATCTCCTTTGCAACACCCTTTTGGTAGAGATGTTGGGCAATTTTTCGCGCTCCCCATCCCGCTATTGCACTCTTCTCGCGCGTGTAAGCCTCGGCATATCGCGCGTCATCTATAAATCGTAGTTCTATAAGTTTTTGCAGCACACCCTGACGCTCGGCCATAGGCACACCCCACGTATACATCAGGCGCAGAGCATCACCCGATGACTTCTCGGCCTTGGAACAGAGACGCATCAGCGCATTGAGGGCCTGCTCCGCCGTCTTGGTCTTACGCTCACGCGGCGTAACATCGTCGCACACTACCCTACTTTTGCGCATATCATTCTTGGTTTACCTCTAAAGTCCTCTCTCACAACCACATCCACATATCCCTCCGCCTGAAGCATCGCACACATCTCCGCCACAAGCGACTCATAAATCTCGAAATAGAGTCGACCATCGGGCTTTAGCAATTTACGCGATGTACGCGCTATGGAACGATAGAAGATTAGTGGGTCATCATCTGGTACAAAAAGCGCTATATGTGGCTCATAATCAACCACATTTGGGCGCATCAAAGCAATATCACTTGATGGGATATATGGTGGATTTGAGACTACAACGTCGAATTTTTCGGCAAAGAGCATATCAAACTCCGCCAGGGCATCACCCTTCAAAAACTCAACATTTGGTGCATATGTCGCGCCATTCTTACGTGCCACCTCGAGGGCTGCATCCGAGATATCTATTGCCGAGACTTTGGCAGCCTTTACACTTCGTGCCACGCCAAGAGCGATACATCCCGAGCCTGTGCCGACATCCAGCACACAACTACCCGCCTCGCTCTCGTCAGCAATCCACATCACCAACTCCTCAGTCTCGGGGCGAGGGATTAGAACATCACCCCTAACCTCGAGCTCCATATCCATAAACTCCGCACAGCCAATAATATATTGCACTGGTGTCCAGCTCTTTAACTGCTCAACAACTGTCGCAAAATCGGGAATTAGAACCTCAACATTAGGCTCCACAAGGATATCATTTCTCGAGAGGCCACCCTTTGCCATAAGCACCATCTCGGCAATCTGGCGAGCCTCAACAGCATCGTAGCACACCTCGGCGGCACGACACAACTCATTAAGCACCTCACGACGTGTAGCCATACTACTCTGCTCTAAGTTTTAGGTCGGCAAGTGCCAACGCCACCATAGCCTCTATAACTACTCCCGCGCGACGTGCTATGCAAGCATCGTGACGTCCGCCAACGATAAGCGGTGCGGACTCCCCGCGCTCGAAATCGTATGTCATCTGCTCACGCGAGATGCTCGGCGTAGGCTTCACCGCAACACGTACAACGATGTCATTGCCGTTTGTAATACCGCCATTGATACCACCCTCGTTATTTGTTTCGGTCTTTCCCTCCGCACTGATAATCATATCGTTACGCTCCGAGCCGCGTTTCTTCGCACCCACAAAGCCATCGCCAAACTCCACACCCTTAACACCTGGTACGGAGAATAATAGATGTGCTATAATACTCTCTGCAGAGTCGAAAAATGGCTCACCAAGGCTATATGGCACACCCGTCACACGACACTCGACAACGCCTCCTACAGAATCTTGCGCTGCTGAAGCCTCGGCGATGATGCTCTCAAATTTACTCTCATCCTCACACCCCGCAACCTCCTTTAGGCGTGTGCTAAACGCAACACCACGAAGCAGTTGCTTTGCCACAACACCCGCAGCAACAAGT
>JADBON010000123.1:0-4666 GCA_015656305.1 Alistipes sp. | reverse complement strand
TACGAAGTATTCGTGGTAGTTAGAGCCACAGAGGTTGCCAGAGAAGGCGGCAAGGAAACCTATGCCACCCTCTCGGTCTTTCGCCACAAGAACTCCGAACATCTTACCGCCCTGAATCTCATCACGCCACTCCGACTTCGAGGCGAGGTAGCGCTGTACCTCCGCGGCCGCAAGGCGCGAGAGAGGGTGTGGCTCATAGTGAAATGGCCAGGTGAAGAGCGCGGGAAGCTCTATATGGGATATATCCTCTGTAAACTTATGCAAAATGCAAATTATTAGTGAGTTACTAATAGAGAGTTACTGAACCACCTGCAGCGTAGTAGCTGTAGATGTTAAACTTGCCATCGGTGTCGAGGACTACGGCTACAAGAATGTCGCCACCCCAAGTTGAGCTATACTCCTGCAATGCCTCATACTTAGGATCCCACGAGCTACCACCATCCTCATACTTAAGTGGATAGCCTACCTTCGCCTCCTTGTACGAGCCGAGAACCTTATTTCGCTCCTCATACTCCGAGAATGCATACTTCACGTTATCCTCAATTTCGGAAATCATACCGTTGAAGCGGATGAGCCATACCTTCTGGGCATTTGCCGAGCGAGTGTCGGTGTTTACGGTAAGGCTGATGCGGTCGTCAACCTGGCCCGAGATTGTGATAACCAAATCTACGGTACCTGTACCCGAAAGGTCAATCTTTGCCTCCTCGATAATCTCCTCGATAGTGGTGCAGTACTCGGTCTCCAAGCCTGCCAACTGTGCTACGCAGACCATCTCGCCAGCCTTACCATCCTTATCAATAGCAACGGCATAGAGGTAGTAGTTAGTGCCTGGGTGGTAGATATTTACGTTGGCTGTTGCAACACCATTCTCAATGCTATACTCCTCGCGGTAGTTCTGGTAGCCATTAGCATCCATAATATACTCAAGGTTATCCTTATACGCTGCGTGGTCATTCGATGGTGCGGCATAGAGGCGTACCTTTGTAGCGTTGCTATCTGCTGTAAGCTTCACGGTAAGAATCTCGTGTGATGTCTGCTCGAGAATCTCTGCTTCGGTAATCTTTGCGATGCCTGTGAGCGATGGTACCTTGGTTGTGAACTTCTCGAAGGCTACGCTACCAATCTTACCATCCTTAATCGCAATTGCATAGGCGTAGTATGTGCCGCCGATAGCCAATCCACCAAGACGCTGTGATATAGGTGTGTCGTAGATAAATGGAATGGCGTGAGTCATCGAGATAAGGTAGCTGCGAATCTCCTCGTCGCTCTTACCCTCGAAGTCGAAAGGATTCTCGGTGTCGACCTTTGTAACCTCTGGATCCATACATCCGACAATCATCTTACAACTCTCCGCAGCAGAAACGCTTACTACTGCCGAGCTCTCCTCGATGTTGCTAACCTCGACAGTCACCTCTACGTTGCCATTCAAGGTTGCCTCTGGCACTACGAACTCCTTGGTTGTCACGCTATGCATACCCTCGGCATTCTCGCCATATACGGCAATGGTGTATGAGGTGCCTGGAACGAGTAGGATACCTGCGTTCTCGTTACTTGTGGTGAGTGAGTTACGCACCAAGTCCTGCTCCGAGAATGTACGGCTCTCGGTTGCTGAGTTGAACACCGCAAAAGGATAATCCTCCGAAGGGTTCAACGATGTTCGTGCCTGCTCGATAAATGTAGCGCGGTCGTAGGCATCGGTATGCAAAGCACCTACGACATACTTCACACACTTCTCGTTCTTGGTAATCACCGCGTCGAGGCTATATGCTGTAAGGTTCTCGATAGTGATTTCAGCGGCCTTGCCCCACAACGAGTAGTCTATCGTAATATCCTCGCCCTGATTAGCCTCGTTACGAGCGTAGAAGTAGAACTGATACTCCTTCTCATACTCAATCTGTGTTGAAACGGTGCGCGCCTCGTTATCATCATACATTCCGCAAATCTCGGTGTTGCCGTCTACGCTATATCCCCAATTCCATTTTATAGTGGTTTCGTTTGGTGAAACGTCGAAGCTGATGGTCATACTCTCCTCGTCGAAGGTTGGCTCTGAAACCACCAAGTTTGCCCCTGGCAAATCCTCGTGGAAGGTCTTGCTAACCTCCTCCGACTCTACAAGACCACACTCTGCGTAGGCACATACCTTAAGGTCGGTGTTCCAAATGTAGCGGAACTTTATGTTCTGCTCCTGGTTACCCTCAACCTTTGTCCACTCTTTATCTCCAATCGAGGCGTATGAAGGACACTTGTAGTACCACGCCGTAGCATTTGCCGAAGGGTAGATAGTAACCTCCACCTCCATAGCCTCCTTGTCGAACGCAAACTCGCCAATAGAGATAGATACCTCATCTGCAGGCATCTGGCAGAACTTCTTTGTTGCGGTGTCGCTCACAGCACCCTTGTTGATTGCGTATGCCGAGATGGTGTACTCCGCACCATAGATAACATCGAACTCAATCTCCTGTGCTGCAGCACCCTCAACCTTTGTGTACTCCTTAATCTCGATGCCCTCCTCAACCTTGTAGTACCACGCTCTGGTGTTGGTAGATGGAGCTATCATCACCTTGGCGGTCATACTCTCGGCATCAAACTCTGGCTCAAGGATACCAATCGTTGGCTTATCCTCAGGCTCCTGTACCTCCTCTCTGTTGCAACTCCATCCCGTGAGCGCAACGATAGCTGTCATTACAACGGCTACGAATCTGAAAAATCTGTTCATATAGTTAGTTTTAGTTTAGTTCTGGAATCTCCTCTATGCGGCTGAATACGATACTCTCCTCTTCGGCATACCATACCATCTTCTCGCCCGCGGGGCCTAACATCTTTGCGAGGTAGTCGTTCCCCCAATCTCCAACGCCATAGTCGTAAACGCCAGATAGCTTAGCATCGCCCTGCTTATTTGTTGTGATGGTAAACGAGCCACTCTTATGCTGCACGTACATCGAGCCGAGGTTATCCCACATCTCGAAGCGGCGCTCCTGGCCATTGAACTTCGCGTAAAGGTAGGTGCCCTCTGCAAGCTCCTCGCCATTCCACTCGGTTAGCTGCCAGCAACCATCAATCGCCTCGTATGTTACGGGTGCGGCAGGTAGTGGAGGGTCGTTGTTTACAACCTTCTTGCATCCTGAAAGTAGCGTTGTAGCCATCGTGGCAAGAAGTAGTAGTCTAAAAAGTTTCATATTGTTATTGCTTTATTGTTATCTTTATCATTCTCTCGGTTGGTCGACCTGCTATGCCCTCGACAATTAGCATTGTTGTGAGGTTGCGTGGCTCGCCTATGTATCGCAGTGCGATGTAGCCCTCCTCGCCAGCCTCCAAAATCTCTGGCTCGCAGCGAAACTCCAACCCCGCAAGCGATGGTTGTGCCGTAAGGCGAAGTGGCTGCGAAGAGGTATTGGCAACTATGATGCGCTCGTAGCCCTTCGTGGTGAGAGTTATCTCCTTGCGACTAAGGCGCAAAGCACCCATTCGCTCGGGAAGATGTAGCCACTCATCGCCATTTCGCACCTCTCCCTCCAGAGTCAGGCGCTCGGTGGGACGCTCCGTGTCGAGCGAGGTGTAGAGGAGAATGTTGTGGCTAAAGCTGCCATTACGCCCCGCGGGGTTGAACTCCGCATCTACCGAAATCGTAGCATTAGACTCCACGACGGTGGGCTTTGTTATTACCCTTAGGCAACTGCACGATGAGCGTAACTTGGTGATTGTTACAGGTGTAGAGGTGGCGTTGCGTAACGTGAAACTAACCTTGACAACCTCCTCGGCACTTATCGTGCCGATGTTTTTGCTCTTTGCGGTTGCTCGTAATGCCCCCGCAGCCTTTGCCGAAAGCGTAGGGTTGACAAGCGAGTCGAGTGCGGCGCGCGATAGGAAGTTATGCCTCTGTGCTGTTGCCACCATAGGCGCACATAGGAGCATCATCGCAATTATCACTCGCCAACGCTGCATACTACAACCATCCATTATCGTTAGCACCCTTGCGTATGGTGATAGTCACCGTATGGCGCTTCTCCGCCTCTACGGTAAGCGTTGTCTGTCCCTCGCGCTTTGCGGTGATAGTGAGGGTATTACCCTCCAACATCGCCTCGGCAATAGTGCTGTCGGCTACCGTAGCGCTCTCGGCATCGGAGATGTTGTAATCCTCCAACTCCAAGAGCATCGAAGCCTCGGGTGCGAGGTAGATATTTGGAAGACGCATCTCACGTCCCGCACCATCAATGGCCCTCAACAGTGCTCCAGCATCCACCAAATGGCCCATCTTACCGCGGTAATCCGCGAGGTTCATCTTTATAGGCGTAGCACCTGCCGATGTATGGCGCATATAGTAGAGCTTCTCACCCACGAAGTATGACTCTATGTCGCGACCTGTGGTGTACATAAGCTCCTTGAACTCCTCGACCGTAAAGTGGCGCTTAAGCTGCTTGGCGTAGGCGAGTCCGAGTGCCGCAACACCCGACACGTGAGGACACGCCATCGACGTACCCTCGTAGTAGCCATATCCTGCAACGCCATTTACTACAAGCGTCGAGAATATTGCACCCTGCTCCTGAAGGATGCCATTTTCGTCATACGAGTTATCCTCCTGGCCTGGTGTGCCGTAGTACTCAAGGTCGCCACCTGGGGCGCTAAGGAGTACCTCGCTACCATAGTTTGCGTATGAGGCAGGGGTGTA
>JADBON010000008.1:0-15027 GCA_015656305.1 Alistipes sp. | reverse complement strand
GAGCAGAATATGTAAATTATGAGCCATAGTTATCATCTAGTGAGTCTTCTAAGGTAGTTACCCTCCTGATCGAAGAGTCTCTTTACCCTGGCATATGGCCTTGTTCTCAATGTAGCCATTGTAACGCCAATCTGTGATATCCTATTATAGTTCTGATCAGCATCAGAGAAACGGTTGCGTGTAGCCTCACTTCCCTCTCTTACTTCTGCCTCCCTGAAGCACGTCAGGAATTCATCGGCATATTTATCTATGTCAGTACAGAATAGCTCGTAAGCCTCATCGCGCCACTCCTTGAGTCTGATCCAATTTCCATCAGAGAATGAACCCAACCTCTCGCTCATTATGTAGTAGCAGCCATTCTCGTTCTTGATTCGACCATAGATGAAACCGCGAACCCACAAATCCAACGTATCAATTATAGGATCGGTGTTGATTGGATCGATAGAGTATCCATCATCTATCATTCTACGGCCAAGAAGCATATCTACATCGAAACCATACTCGTCTCTGAATGCATCGATATTAGTAGTGCTTGCTACGTCGTAAGTATGGATGCTTGGAACCATAAACATTGGGAATACACCAACCTGACGATAAAGCATAACACGCTCCTTCATATTTGTGGTAACTACAGTGACTGTAGAGTGCTCAAAATTCATTGCACCGTCAGAGAACTCCTCCAATACCTGTGGGTCGTTAAGACAAGAGTTGCTATTCTCAACACCGATATACATAATACGTGGAGCAGACATAGGAAGGTTGCGGCCCTGAGGGCTATATGATAGCTTAATATCTGCAAGGGCATTAGCTCTCTTAACAATGTCATTGAATGCTGCAAGGTCGTTGGCTTTGAGAGATGCAAGTACGCTCTCAACACTCTTGTCCAAATAGCTCTTGGCAACAGGTAGTGTAGCAGAGTATTTGCTCAAGTATCCCTCGATAGATGCAGTATCTACCTGGTCGAAATCCAAGAGGTTAACCTCGTTGCTAAACACCATCAAGAAGTTGTTGAAGTTAATATCCTCGTACTTAACAGCGATGTTCTTCAAATCTTGATTTGCTAAGTCAATCTGGAGCAAAGGATTGAAGTTTGTTGCGCCATTCTGCAACTGTGCAATCTTAAGGTTGATATTAGACTTAATGGTACGTAGAGACTTCTCGATTTTTGCCAACTTATCTGCGTAGTCATTAAGGACTACCAAGATTGAGTTGTAGATAGAGATAGCCGCGCTATGGCGCTGAATATCGATAGAAGTAGTGTTGAACTCGTTGACAGCGTTGTTAAGGCTCTCGATAGCATTAGATAAGCCTCTCTTGAATAAAGTGCCTGCAATATTTTTGAGGGTGGTCGCATAGGTGTTGATGGTACCATTACTTAACTCTAGCTCCCCATCAAGTTTATCCTTCTCCTCTCTCATCTCATTAAGACAGATTGCAATCTGCGCCTGGAGCTGTGCCACAATATCTTGTGAAAGCTGAAGACCACACTCCCGGTTGATATTAGCAACCATAAACCTGCGAAGCTCCTTCTTCACAGAAGCAACCTTCTCCTCGATAATCCTCTTAAGCTCCTCCTCTTTAATTTTGTTAAGACCCTTGCTCTGCTCTATCTCGGCATCTGGAGATTCGTAAGAAGAGACTGAGAATTGATAGTCTGGACAACGTGGGTGGATGGTATCTGTTAGCTGATCCTCGCCATTGTTCTCTCGAATGCGAACCTCTGCAGAGTCAATCCATCCGTTAGCGATGTTGTTAGCATCCTCGCAAGAGTTGAAGAGCCTGTCGATGATAAGGCTCTGGGCCTTTAACTGATAGATATTTGATAGGGTAGAGCCGCTATAGATAATCTCGCAAGCTGCCATACCACCAACCCAGCCTCTCTTATTCTCAACATCCATAGCCTTTGAGATGATGAGCTGAGTCTGGTTATCACCAATAGATGTGCCAATGTTATCCAAGGTACCCGCAGAGGTTGCCAATGCAATACCAACCATCTCGCTAAGATCCCCAACCTCTGTAATGTTGAAAGCGCCAACGGCAGAGTGGTTGTCAATCAAAGTAACAGAGTCAAATGGGCGTCCTACGTATTTATCTACGCGACCATTCATAAATGTAACCTCATAAGCAGGAGAGTTATCATCCAAATGCATAAGATAATCCAAATCGCAGAGAGCCTTATATGCATTTGGCTTAACGCGAGGAGTTACAGGCAAACCTTGGAAGATGCCTGGCAATACAGCATATCCACGAATCTTAATATTTGGGATATTGTTGTCGGCAGCGATCTTGCGGATAAGGTATGCCATATGAATGAAAGTACCAGAACCAGTACCACCACATACAGAGAATACAAGGTGAATCTCTGGTACGCCTCCATCAATCACATATCGTGGGTTGTTGATAATATTCGCATTAGCAATCTGCCTCAAGCGACTAGTTATCTCTCTTGTGATGTTTTCTACGTTAACTGTAAGAGCAAAGTGGCCATTGGTTCGGATAGCGCCACAACCGAAGTGTGTAAGGTTTGCCAAGAATGGAACATTCGATGTTGGCATCCAGTTAAAACTTCTTTTATTATTATTATAGAACTGATTAGCACCTTGAACATAGATACCCATTCGGTCAGAAGCTGCAAATTCAACAACCTCTCCGCGCTCAGTTAATAGGGTATTATTAAACTCGTTTCTATCTGCGTCCAAGCCGAGGAAGCTAACCATTGGAGGTACCTCTCCCTTACCCTGACCATCTAGATATGTGTCCATAAAACGCTTCTTTGCCTGAAGAAGTGCCTTCATACCAGTACCGCCAAGTCCGATGTATAGGCTGCGTTTAACTCTGTGTGCCATAGTGTTAACTCTGTGTGCCATAGTGTAAAGTTTTAAGTTATAATAGTTTATTTATAGTTTGTTCTTTATTGTATGAAGATAGAGAAAATCTCCTGATGTGTAGCTCTTAGTCTAAGCTTTGCAGGATTCCTCATATTGATAACCTTCTTGTCGATAATTGTAGGCATTATAACATATGGGCTTGTTGGGGTCTGCTCTACAATTACGGATGTTGAATTATGTCCCTTGATTGTTATATCGTCCTGCAATGTTGCGGCGTAGATATACTTAACTTTGCCGACAAAAATTCTCTCTAGGAGTCCTTGCTTTTTAGAGTTTTTAGGAGTTAGGATTGCCTTGTAGTAACCCCTTATTTTAGCATTTATTGGTGCTGTACCTTTAGGACCGATGGCAGTGAAACTATTCACCTTTATGCGTGGAAATATCAAAGGTCGAGCGCACAAATATACAATAAGCCCGATCAAAAAGATAATAACACCGATTGTTATGCCTTTAGTTACAGGATTTGTTATTGTCTTTTTGTAAATATGGAAACCTCGTGCTTGAATGGCTTGTAGATTAGCTTTAAGACTATCATCCTTAACACTATAATTCTTGTCTCTACCATTGTGAGGAATAACGACATTGCCCAAGTTAGATTTGAAATCCTTATATTTAAGCATCAAATCGTGGCGTCCATCGTCTGCCAAACCATCAAATATGAAGCGCAATGGTAGTTCCAATGTCGTTGTTGCCTCGTCAGCATTGCTGTGAGGAATATTAACTGTAACGGTGCTACCATCACACAAATACCACTCCTCGTTGCCGTTGTGAGTGTAGACATCGATATATTGCAATGGGAGCTCCTCGCCTTCGCGAGTTTCAACTACCTCAAACGTTACCGAACCGCCCTCCTTAAACATTTGACTTGCGTGGTTGTTGAGTTCGATTTCGAACACGCCATCCATTGGGACAGGGGTATACTTCTTTAGTGAAGTGCTTTCGTAATACTCGGTATATCCCCACTCAAAACTTGCATCCTTGTTAGATCCGTCTCTTGAGCAAGATAGTAGTGTAAGTGCCATTGCGGCAACTATACATATATTTATAATAGATCTATTCATCGTTAGTTGTTCTTGAATTTAACGGTTATAGTCGGGTTAAAATTGTTAATTACTTTTATAGTTAGTTTAGTCTCATTCGACTTGAACCATACAAAATCTTTATTTGTGTTATCTCCGAAATCCAAGAAGTTACGTGTGGTTCCTCGATTAAAGTCGTATAACGACAGCGAAACTTCAAATGTAAATTCTTCTCCCTTCACGTCATTTACTTTAAATGCCTCGGCAAATGAACCATTGCTTGGTTGCACCTCTATACAGCCATTGCTGTTAATCTTATGTTGGCAATTAATGGTTAATCCCTCTATATTGGCAGTAGTTACCTGAATGCCAATCTTATCCAATAGCTCTTTACGCTTTATAGGGAAATAAATCTCAAATTTTTTATCATCTATAGATATTGCACTTGGCTGATTTGCTTCGATGGTGCTAAAGTGAAGATTTATACTACTGCCATTTGTGTTGATGAACTGTGTGTAGTCGCTACCCCTAAAAACTTTGCTTGGATCGTAGTTGTCACCTGCAGTAATGACGTAGAACAACATATTGAAACTTACTCCACGGTCATTCGTATCCTTTAATTTCCCATCAAACTCGGCAATGGATTTGACAAGATAGTCACGAGCTTTGCTTAAGCCAATATTATCCTCCTTGTTTTTAGCGATTTCCAATTCGTTATCCAAACGATAGTACTCCTGTCCGCCATCGGTAAGAAGAATGAAAATAGTGTTCCAGTCGTTGCAAATATACTCTTTTGCTTTTGTTAGAGCTGCCGCAATATTTGTGTAACCGCCACTGCCAATCTTCGCTTCTGTATTACTCTTCCAGAGATCGTTGTGTGCGTTTATAAGTTTTTCGTCGATGCCGCCAGTGATAGCGTCTAACTCGGGGCTGCCAGGCTCTGGCTCTATGCCGTCGTTAGTAATCTTGTATGAGTAGATGTCCTTTGTGTCATCATTAAATGGGATGATGACAATATCGATATTATTCTCATTGGATGTTCTGCTGAACTTGCTTTTTATATCGCCTACCATAAAATTGGATATCACATCATAGAGGTTCCCTGCTTTTGTTGAGCCAGTGACATCCCATAGGTATACGTAGCGTGTTTTTTCGGCGTGTTGTGCGTGGGCAGTATTTGCCGTAGCTACCAAAAATATAGAAAGAATGAGTAGTGTAAAAAGTCTCTTCATAATGTTCTGTTTGGTTGGTTTTGCGCTCCATCAAAAACTATCAAGTTATTGGGTGGTGGAATTATCCAAGGCAATATTTAAATCATCTACAAATATATAAGTTTTTTCGTACTTTTACAAGCAATCATCTCGTTTTTTTACTACGAGTACCCCATTATATAAAACGAATTCTTATTACGTCGCTTGCTCGTTGTCGATTTTGTGGTTTTTGACGGTGGCAGTGTGGGTTTTTACAAAATTATTTTCTATCTTTGTTTGGTATATCCAAATGTGAAGTAATACAAATATTAAATAAATGAGTAAAATGAAACGTTCCGATCTCTATTTTGCCCTCGTGATGTTGGCGATATTCGTGCCTTTCTTTGTGTCGCCAGAGCTTTATGCGTGGTATAAGGGTTTCAATGCCGAGCACGCAATGATTATGGCATTCTTGAAGTTCTCCATTCTCTCGACGCTCGGCGAGATGCTCGGATGTCGTATCTCTACGGGAGAGTACACTCATCCTACGTTTGGCGCGTTGCCACGTATGGTAATCTGGGGTTTGCTCGGTATGGCTATCTCGATGGCGATGACCGTATTCTCGGCGGGTATCCCAGCGTTCATCACCAATATGGGTGGCGGTGAGCTTGTGGCACAGTTCTATTTGCCAGGTCTCTCGTGGGGTAAGTTTGTCGTGGCGTTGTCGATTTCGGTTATGATGAACACCTTCTTCGCGCCTGTATTTATGACCTTCCACAAGATTACCGATGCGCATATCGCGGAGTGTGGTGGCTCGCTCAAGGCTCTTGTAACGCCTATCCCTATGCAGCGCCTTATCAAAAACGTGAACTGGGATGTGCAGTGGGGCTTCATCTTTAAGAAGACTATTCCGCTATTCTGGTACCCTGCGCACACCATTACCTTTATGCTTCCAGGTGAGCTGCGCGTGCTATTTGCTGCGTTGCTCGGCGTAGCACTCGGTGTTATCCTCGCAATAGGCCTCAAAAAGAAGTAACTGATAATCAGCGGGTATAAGTGTAGCTTATGGAGCTATAAAAAATCATTAAGGAAAACTTATTGCAGATAAGAAAAAAGCACTTATATTTGCACCGGGAAACAGAAAGATAACCAATAAAACTAAATAAAAAATTAACCTAAAAAACTAATAAGATTATGGCAAAGAAGTTTATTTGTTCAGTATGCGGATATATTCACGAGGGTAACGAGGCTCCAGATCAGTGCCCATTGTGCAAGGTAGGTAAGGATAAGTTCAACGAGATGCAGGAGGAGGGTGCCGCTCTTGAGTTTGTAACAGAGCATAAGATTGGTGACGGTCGTGTAGACCACCCAGAGATTCTCGAGGGCCTCAACAACCACTTTATGGGTGAGTGTACAGAGGTGGGTATGTACCTTGCTATGAGCCGTCAGGCAGACCGCGAGGGTTACCCAGAGATCGCCGAGGCTTTCAAGCGCTACGCTTTCGAGGAGGCAGAGCACGCTTCGAAGTTCGCAGAGCTTCTTGGTGACTGCGTATGGGATACACGTACTAACCTTGAGAAGCGTATGAACGCTGAGGCTGGTGCTTGCGCTGATAAGATGCGTATCGCAGCTCTTGCAAAGCAGAACAACTACGATGCTATCCACGACACTGTTCACGAGATGGCAAAGGATGAGGCTCGTCACGGTAAGGGCTTCGAGGGCTTGTTCCGCCGCTACTTTGGCAACAAGTAATCGCTCGGCGATAACGCAATCATAGATACGGCGAATGGGTTATATGCGTAGCCCATTCGCTTTTTTTATGCTGTTGGGCGATTCATCCTAAAGGATGAGTTGTGATTTCGAAAAAATATTCATATATTTGTACGATTTTAGACATATTGTGCTAAAACCGTCATAGACAACAATCTATAACTAAAACTATAAAGCTATGTTTGCAATTGACAACTACAATTTCGCAGGTAAGCGTGCTATCATTCGCGTAGACTTCAACGTGCCTCTCAATGGCGAGGGCCAGGTAACCGACGATACACGTATCCGTGCAGCTATCCCTACCATTAAGAAGGTCTTGGCTGGTGGTGGCGCAGTAATCCTTATGTCGCACCTCGGACGTCCTAAGAAGAATCCAGATGCAAAGTACTCGTTGGAGCAGATTGTTCCTGCTATCGAGGCTCGTCTTGGCGAGAAGGTGCTCTTTGCAGGTGACTGTATGGGTGAGAAGGCTGCAGAGATGGCGGCTAACCTTAAGCCAGGTGAGGTGATGATGTTGGAGAACCTCCGCTTCTATGCCGAGGAGGAGGGTAAGCCACGTGGTCTTGCTGAGGATGCTACCGACGAGGAGAAGGCAGAGGCAAAGAAGGCTGTGAAGGCTTCACAGAAGGAGTTCGTAAAGCGTCTTGCATCATACGCTGATTGCTATATCAACGATGCTTTCGGTACTGCACACCGTGCTCACGCCTCTACAGCACTTATCGCTGACTACTTCCCAGAGGATAAGATGTTCGGCTACGTTATGGAGAATGAGTTGCAGGCTATCGACGGCGTTATGGAGAACCCACAGCGTCCATTCTGCGCTATTATCGGTGGTTCGAAGGTATCTACAAAGATCTCGATTATCGAGAAGCTTATGGATAAGGTTGACTCTATCATCATCGGTGGTGGTATGACCTATACCTTCGCAGCTGCAGAGGGCGGTCAGGTAGGTAAGTCTATCTGCGAGCCAGATATGTTCCCTGTGGCACTCGAGATTTTGAAGAAGGCTGAGGCTCGTGGTATCCAGATTCTCCGCTCTCCAGATGCTCTTATCTGCGACGACTTCTCGGAGAATGCTAACACACAGGAGGCTCCTGCAAACAACATCCCAGAGGCTTGGGAGGGTGTCGATATCGCAACAGGTGGTAAGGCAAAGTTCCGCGAGCATATTCTCGGTTGCAAGACTATCCTTTGGAATGGCCCAGTAGGTGTATTCGAGATTAACAAGTTCTCAACAGGCTCACGCGCTGTGGCAGAGGCTATCGCCGAGGCTACCGAGAAGAATGGTGCTTACTCACTCATCGGTGGTGGTGACTCTGTAGCTTGTATCAACAAGTTCGGCCTTGTAGATAAGGTATCATACGTATCTACAGGTGGTGGTGCCTTGTTGGAGTATATGGAGGGTAAGGAGCTGCCAGGTGTAGCTGCTATTCGCAAGTAATTTCTTGTGATAAGGGGCCATCTACTGCCGCTAACGAATTATCTCAGCAATGGGCAGTACTAAAGCGTACTGCCCATTGCTTCGAGATAACCAATTAATAATAAATTCAATCGCAGTAGGGTGCTTCTCACAACGTCCAATTTGCGGAGCATATCTCCCAACCAAGATTACTAATTACTAATTTATAATAGATGAAACGATTAACATTTATCCTTGCAACTGCACTTATGATGACAGCTTGCGCTACTGCCGATAAGCAGGTTCCAGCTATCGACAGCAACAACTTCGATGAGTCTATCGTTCGCAACGATGACTTCTATCAGTGGGCTACAGGTGGTTGGCAGAAGAACAACCCTCTTAAGCCAGAGTACTCACGCTATGGCTCGTTCGACGTATTGCGTGAGAACAACGAGATTCGTATCAACGAGCTCTTCTCGGAGATGACAAAGACCGAGGCTGCGTTTGGTACTGTTGAGCAGAAGATTTCTGACCTCTACAAGATGGGTCTTGACGAGGAGCGTCTTAACCGTGAGGGCGCAGAGCCTATCCGCGAGGCTGTGAACGCTATCCTTGCAACCGAGAGCCGCGACGAGCTTATCGCCTCTATCCCACAGCTTCACACTGACGGTATCGGCGTATTCTTCGCAGGCTATCCTGCTGCTGACCTTGCAGATAGCAATATGACAATCTTCTACCTCGAGCAGGGTGGTCTTGGTATGGGTAACCGCGACTACTATGTTGACGAGAAGAACGCAGAGATTAAGGCTGCTTACCGCACATACCTCGAGAAGATTTTCACTCTCGCAGGTGTTGAGGGCGACATCGCGAAGATGGTTGAGGATGTTGTAGCGGTTGAGGATCGCATCGCTGTGAACTCTTGGACTAACGTAGAGTGCCGCGACATCGTGAAGGGTTACAACCCACACACTATGGATGAGGTACGTGCGAAGTACAACACCGTAAACTGGGATGCTTACTTCGCAGCATTTGGCCTCGAGAACCTCGAGAAGCTCGTTGTTAGCCAGCCATCATCATTCGCAAATATTATGGACGTACTCGCAACAATGCCTGTTGAGGCACTTCGCGCTTACGTTGCTGCACACTACATCGACGCAGCTGCATCATACCTCAGCGAGGAGTTTGCAGTAGCATCCTTCGAGTTCTTCGGCAAGACTATGTCTGGTACACAGGAGATTCGCCCACGTTGGAAGCGTGCTATGGGTGTGCCTAACTCAATTCTTTCGGAGGCTGTAGGTCAGATGTACGTTGCAAAGTACTTCCCAGAGGAGGAGAAGGTACGTGTTGAGACTATGGTGTCTAACATCCAGAAGGCATTCTCAAAGCATATCGAGGCTCTCGACTGGATGGGTGAGGCTACAAAGGCTAAGGCACAGGAGAAGCTTGCTGCCTTTACCGTTAAGATTGGTTACCCTAACAAGTGGAAGGATTACTCTACACTCGTTGTAGATCCAGCAAAGAGCTACTGGGCAAACGTTGTTGAGGCTAACCGTTGGTACACTGCCGACGCTATGGCTGAGGTTGGTAAGCCAGTAGACCGCGAGAAGTGGCTTATGCCTCCACAGATGGTTAACGCATACTATATGCCTACTACCAACGAGATCTGCTTCCCAGCAGCTATTCTCCAGCCTCCATTCTACAACCCTAATGCTGATGATGCTGTAAACTATGGTGCTATTGGCGTGGTTATCGCACACGAGATGACTCACGGCTTCGACGACCAGGGTTCGCAGTTCGACAAGGTTGGTAATATGAACGATTGGTGGACTGCTGAGGACCGTGCAGCATTCGAGGCAAAGACAAATGTTCTTGTAGAGCAGTTCAACGCTATCGAGATTCTTCCAGGTTTGTATGCTGATGGTAAGTACTCTTTGGGTGAGAATATCGCTGACCAGGGTGGTCTTCGTCTTGCCTTCACAGGTCTTACTGACTACGCTTGGGCAGAGGGCCGTCCAGCAGATATCGACGGCTTCACAGGCGAGCAGCGCTTCTACATTGGCTACGCTACTCTCTGGGCACAGAATATCACTGACCAGGAGAAGGAGCGCCTTACAAAGGTTGACGTGCACTCTTTGGGCCGCAACCGTGTAAATGCTACTTTGCGTAACATTCAGAGCTACTACGACGCATTCGGCGTAACAGAGGAGGATGCGATGTATATGCCTGTTGAGGAGCGTGTTATCATCTGGTAATATCGTTTGGTAGGTCGTCCTCGTGGCGACCTGCAACAAAAGCTATCCCGCTTGGAAACTCCAGGCGGGATACTTTTTTTGTGGCTATACCTATATATAATAAAAGTGTAGAGGCAAATTACTCGCGTGCCTACCTAACGAAAAAGGAGCTACCCCGCAATGGGATAGCTCCTTCTAATATGTATGTGATAACTCTGCGTTATCCGAGGCTGTGGCTTACTTCAACAATGCCTTAACCTCCTCGGCAACAGTCTTACCGTTGTAGCCGAACTTCTCATCCAATACCTTGAATGGTGCAGAGTAACCGAAGTGGTCGAAGCCGTGGATGAAGCCATCCTCGCCAACCAAACCACGAAGGTTTACTGACAAACCTGATGTCATACCATAGCGTGGCAAGTTACCCAATACCTCTGCCTGGTATGCCTTATCCTGGTCGCGGAACAAGCCCTCTGATGGGATAGATACGATACGTGTTGCGATACCCTCCTCGGCCAAGAGCTCTGCGCCCTCAACCAATGTAGATACCTCCGAACCAGTTGCGATAAGTGTTACCTTCGCATCCTTGTTCTCCAAAACTACGTAACCACCGCGCTCTGCCTTCATAGCCTCCGAGCGACGTGACTCGCCGTTAAGCGCTGGCAACGACTTGATATTCTGACGTGAGAGAATCAACGCTACAGGACGACTCTCCTCCATAGCCATCTTCCACGCTGCTACAGTCTCCTCCGAGTCTGCAGGGCGGAGAACAAGCATAGAACGCTGGCCAGAGTGGTTGTGGAGATGCTCCATAAGACGAATCTGTGCCTCGTGCTCAACAGGCTCGTGGGTAGGACCATCCTCACCTACGCGGAATGAGTCGTGTGTCCAGATGTAGATAACCTTCTTCTCCATAAGAGCAGAAAGACGTACCGCAGGCTTCATATAGTCAGAGAATACGAAGAATGTACCGCACGCAGGGATGATACCTCCGTGAAGTGCCATACCATTCATTACGCACGCCATAGTCAACTCTGCAACACCAGCCTGGAAGAACTGACCTGTGAAGTCGCCCTTTGTGAAGGCCTTGGTCTTCTTCAAGAAGCCGTCAGTCTTATCAGAGTTCGAGAGGTCGGCAGATGATACAACCATATTCTCAACGTGCTCGGCGAAGTATGAAAGCATATTAGCCGATGCCGCACGTGTAGCCTGATCTGGCTTAACCTCGATAGCCGAGTAGTCAATCTCTGGGAGCTTACCAGAGTAGAAGTTATCCATCTTCTCTGCAAGTGCAGGGTTAGCCTTACGCCACTCTGCCTCTGTAGCCTGCATCTCCTTTGCCCACGCACGAAGCTCCTCGCGACGCTGTGCGTAGATCTCCTTCGACTCCTCGAATACTGCGAATGGCTCCTCTGGGTTACCACCGAGATTCTTGATAGTCTCTGCGATGTCGGCACCCGCAGCTGTAAGAGGCTGACCGTGTGTAGAAACCTGGTTCTCGAATGATGTACCATCAGCCTTACGAGCACCGAAGCCCATAATAGTCTTACCGATGATAAGTGTTGGACGCTCTGTCTCGGCGATAGCAGCCTTCAAAGCGGCGCGAATCTCGTCGATAGACTGGCCGTTGACGGTGATAACATTCCAGTTCCAAGCCTTATACTTCATCTCGATATCCTCTGTATCTACCTCGTCGCACTTAGTTGAGAGCTGTACGTTGTTCGAGTCGTAGAACATAATGAGGTTTGAAAGACCGAGGTGACCAGCAACACGACCTACGCCCTGTGAAATCTCCTCCTGAATAGCACCATCAGAGATAAATGCGTAAGTCTTGTGTGCCATCCACTCACCGAAGCGAGCTACCATAAAACGCTCAGCGATAGCTGCACCAAGAGCCATAGCGTGGCCCTGACCAAGAGGACCAGATGTGTTCTCCACACCACGAAGTACGTCAACCTCTGGGTGACCAGGAGTTACGCTGCCCCACTGACGAAGGCTCTGCAAATCCTCGGTAGAGTAGTTGCCTGCCAACGAAAGAACAGCATAGAGCATAGGCGACATATGACCTGGATCGAGGAACAAGCGGTCGCGGTGTGGGTATGCCATATTATCTGGGTCGTAGCGAAGGAACTCGCTATAGAGGACGTTGATAAAATCTGCACCGCCCATTGCACCACCTGGGTGACCAGACTTTGCCTTTTCTACCATCGAAGCTGCAAGAATTCGGATGTTATCCGCAGCACGCTGAAGTTTGTTGTTTTCCATAATAAATCTAATTGTATTGTTTGTACTTATTGTCCAAAATTTGAGTTGGGGGCCTATTAACACACAAAGGTACTAAAATTTTGTGACGTTGTACAACAATTAGCTCAAATTTTGCAAAAACTTACTCCTTAAGCCATATCCATAGGTCGCGCCACGACGAACGCTTGCCGTGCATAAAGATTCCGACGCGGAAAATCCTTGCTGCGATGAGTGTTGTGACGACGAAAGTAACGTAGAGGATTACTATAGAGAGGGCAATCTCCCACCCAGGAATACCAAATGGTATTCGGGCAATCATCACAATAGGCGAGGTGAATGGTATCATCGACGCCCAGAAGGCCAGCGGTGAGTTCGGATCGTTGAATACCGACATCATAACGATTATCGAGAGTATGATAGGTATCATAATCACGGAGTGGAACTGCTGGCTATCCTGTATAGAGTCCACGGCAGAGCCTGCGGCGGCGAAGAGCGAGGCGTAGAGCAGGAAGCCTCCGATGATAAAGAGGGCAAGAAGGGCAAAGAGCGTTGCTATATAGCCTGTGTCGGTTACCGTGCCGAGCGCTGCGCCAAGCATCATATCGTTTGCGGCCACCACCTCGGCAGAGAATATCGCAGGGATGAGGAACTTCGATGCCGAGAGTACGAGTAGCGCCCAGATGGCTATCTGGGTGAGGGCTACGGCGGCAATACCGAGAATCTTACCCATCATAAGTTGGAATGGGGTACAGCTCGTTACCATAACATCTATCACGCGCGATGACTTCTCCTCGATAACCGACGTGAGTACCATCTGACCATAGATGATGATAATCATATAGAGTATCATTCCCAGTGCGATGCCGAGGATGTAGCTTACGCCCGAGGATGTAGACTCCATATCCTCCTCCTCGCCGATGCCGTCATTGACATAGGTTGCAAGGTCGATGTTGGTCTCGATGTTGGCGAGTATCTCTTCGAGATTCTCGATGTCGTATGCCTTCAATTTCTCGCGCTCGATGATTGTCTCTATCTGCGATGAGATGTTCTGCTCGAACATCATAGACGACGAGCTGTTGGTGATAAGTTGCACAGAGTCACGCGCTTCGACACTCTCGCCTATGTAGAGAATGCCAAAGATTTCGCTCTCTTCGTTGTAGGTGTTACACGCCTCGGCCTTCGACATCGCATCCTCGCGGATGAAGCTCACCTCGGGTGTCGAGATGAGGTTGTCGGCAATAAGCCCCGAACGGTCGATTACCACCACCTGCTTCTGGTCGCTCGAGCCGTAGAACATCATCAGCGATGGCGCAACCATCATCGCTATCATAAATAGCGGCATTAGTAGCGTTACGATAATAAACGACTTCTTGCGAACACGCTCGAGGTATTCGCGCGAAATAATAAGATATATATTCTTCATAGTTGCTCGTTTTTTAGGGTGTTACAATGAGCCATTTACGGCACGGATAAAGATGTCGTTCATCGACGGCATCACCTCGTTCAGGGAGCGTAGTTCACACTCGTCGTTAAGCTTGGCGATGACACGTCGGACATCCTCATCCTTTGGTATGTGGATGCGCGTTTGGGTGTAGCCGCCTACCGTACCACGACTCTCGCTGATAGCCATTGCCAAATCGCCAAGAGAGTTCTTAAATACCTCATCATTAGCTCGATACAAAACCTCGAAGATGTTGCCTCCCGCCGTGCGGCGTATCTCATCAACCGAGCCAGAGAGGATATTTCGCGACTTGTTGATAAGGGTTATGTGGTCGCAAATCTCCTCTACCGAAGCCATATTATGCGTCGAGAAAATCACCGTAGCACCACGGTCGCGAAGTCCGAGAATCTCCTCCTTCAGAAGGTTGGCATTTATAGGGTCGAAACCCGAGAAAGGCTCGTCGAAAATCAGGAGTTTTGGCTCGTGAACAACGGTGGCGATAAACTGCACCTTCTGCGCCATACCCTTCGACAAATCCTCCACTTTACGCTCCCACCAATCGGCGATGTTCAGACGCTCGAACCATCCACGTAGTCGGCGCTCTGCCTCGCTGTGGCTGAGACCTTTAAGACGTGCGAAGAAGATAGCCTGCTCGCCCACACGCATCTTCTTGTATAGTCCACGCTCCTCGGGCATATAGCCTATGTGGAATACATCCTCCGCCGTGAGTGGCTTGCCATCCAGGAGTACACGTCCTGCGTCGGCCATTGTGATGCGTGTTATCACGCGAATAAGTGTGGTTTTACCCGCACCATTAGGTCCCAGAAGACCATACACCGCGCCGCGTG
>JADBON010000179.1:0-3593 GCA_015656305.1 Alistipes sp. | reverse complement strand
GGTGAATGTTGCGGGGGTGTCGTAGCGTAGGGTTACGATGATAACACCCTCGGAGGCCTCTACACCCCACTTTGCGATACTCTCCTCGTCGGCGGGGAGAACGTCGATGCGTTCGATATCCTCGTGGGGGATATTCTCGATGGTGGCGACGACGGCGCCATTAACCACGTAGAGTGGCTCACGGGCCGAGAGTGCGCCAAACGTAAGGAGAAGGACGGCAATGAGGCTTAGGATTCGCATAACTACAACTTAAATTTATAGCTTATACCCAAGATGTGGCGCATCTCGTTTTCGCGGAGGTAGCCCTTCAAATCGCCCTTATTGCCCTTGTAGTCAATATTATAGGTGCGGTCGTAATCGAAGTAGTAGTAGAAGTCGAGGCGGTGGTTGTGTCTAACGCGATACTTGACTCCTATGCCTGCTCGATAGCGAGTGATGAAGTTATCGGTGGTATAAGGCTCGCTCTTATAATTACTAACAACGGCTGGAGCGTTGAGAGTATTGTGTAGCTCGAAAAGAAGGTATGGCGACCAGCGCGAGTGGCGAATGTTGTAGGTGGCCATAACGCGCGAGCGGAGAATCATCTCGGGATTCATCTTCTCGTAGCGGTTTACAGAGTCGGTGCGGAACGTGGTTTGAAGGCGCTCACGAAGCGACAACTCTACGCGACCTACATCGACCTTGCCCTCGAGGTTGAGGTTAACACGATGGCGTGGCTTCTCCCACTGTGATACGGCCTTATCGTAGCGGTTGATAAGAACGTAGTCGGCGCCGATATCGAAATATTTGCACGTCTCGTAGTTGATGCCAAACGAGGTTTGGGTGCGGTCTACGCTCGAAAAATCATCCTTGAGGCGTAGCTGAAGGCCCGCCTCAATAGATAGGTCGTCTATCACTTCCCACTCGAAATTACCCTCGATGCGACCACGAAAGTCATTGGTGTTGACATCCGTTGGCGTGGGGATATCCTGTGCCGAGAGCGTAGGCATAAGGCCGAGGAGGAGTATTGCGGAGATAATTATCTTTTTCATAATTAGCAGTTTATGCGTTGAAGGCGTTTTTCTCGTTAATCTTGAGTGTCGAGTCGGACATAGTCACCTCACCACGCTTGGGATGGTAGTAGACCTTGATGTAGGCGACGTCGCGAAGGAAGTCCACATTGCCGATATCTACGCGCAGCACCTTGTGTCCGAGGCGCTCCTCAAGGTCGGCGATAAGCTCCGCGCGACGGGCAGGACGGATAAGTTCGATGCGCTCGTAGCAGATGAGTTTCGAGCTCTCGTGCTTGCGCATAATGCCATACTCTAAAACGGCTAATACGATGAGGATGAGAATGTTGGCAAGGGCTAACTCGGCGTATGACACCATAAGGTTGCTGCCATTAATCACCGCTACGGCAATCGAGAGAAAGAGGTAGGTCATCTCGCGGATAGGGACCATCTCGGTGCGGTAGCGCATAATACCAAAAATCATAAAAAGGCCGAGGCCAATGCTCACGTCAATGCCCACGCTCTTCATAAAGAAGAGGAGCATAAAGACTGCCGTCGAAAAGAGCATAAAGGTTACAGAAAAGCCCTTGTGGTGGCTCTTGGGGTAGTAGAAACCCCAGACAATAGCGGTGGTGACAAGCAGATTTACGGCAAACTGCAAGCATAGCTGCTGCACAGATACTGCATCGCAAACGGGGATGCCCAAGAATGTTGCGCCGACGCTCTGATCCAAGCCTGTGAGGGCTGCAATCTCGGCATCGTACAAATCGGGATCTACGGTAGGGTTATTGAAACCGAACATAATTCTTAAGTTTTATAATATTCAGTATTAGTGTGTTATGCGTGTGAGATGGTTATTCTGCCGTAGCCGATGCGCTTCTCAATATCACGCAACTTTTGTTTCATTCTATTCTTCTTAATGGCCTCGACGGTAAGTGCTGTGCCGAGGCAATACTTGCTCACCTTGAGAGGGGTGATGCGCATCTGGCGGAGGATATCCTTCATCGACGAGCGGATGTTGCCATCCTGCTTAATCTCGATGATTGCCATACCTCGAATCTTGGCACGACACCCCGAACGTACATCCTCATACTCGAGGTTTAGGTCTATCGTAACACGCTCGGTGAGCGTAGGGTTGACGATTGTGATGCGAGTAAAGCGTGTGGCAAGGGCGGGCGTGAGGGTGTCGAGGGCGTAGTGGCTACGCGAGGCGAGGAACTCTACGGCCTGCACATTGCTGTGGATGTCGGCAAACGATGAGTGGTCGAGGGTTGTGCGGCGCTTATCCGTACGGCCACGGTTGCTCTTGTTCTTAACCTCAAGGAAGGTCGCATCGTTGTCCACGTAGTGGCGTGTGCGTATCTTCTGGCGAGTGAGAACTTGGTTGTGGTGGCGGATGTACATATCGCGCTCGGCAGTATCGTAGTAGAGCGTATCGTAGCGTGCGGCACGTACATCGCCGATAATCTGCACGCGGTAGCCAAGTGCCGATACGCGCTCAAGCAACGTCATAACATCCTCATCACTAACCACATACTTCGTATCTATGCGATTCATAAGTTTTACCGCCTTCATCTCCTCGAGGGTGATGGAGGGCATAGATAGCCAGATAGGTAGCTCGTTGAGGGAGGTATGTGTTACTGCGTCGTTCATCGCTTACTCGAAGGTGTACTCAAACTGTCGGTAGGAGTTAAGGGTGCCGTTGGCATTGTAGTTAAGACGGCGGGTGCATACGCCATTGCTGTCGTACTCAAATTTACGGACCTTGTCCACCTTGTTGCGCTCGTTGTAGACAACCTCCATCGTAAGAAGCCCCTTTTCGTTGTATGTATACTCCGAGCGCCACGTGAGGTGACGGCCGAAATCACCATACTCCGCCTCCTCGATAAGCTGCCCCTGGGCGTTGTAGACCTCCACGTGGTCTACCCACTTGTTGCGTCCGTCGGGCGTGGTTTTCCACTCCTTAACGGTAAGGCGTTTGCCCCTCTCCTTGGCCATTAGGCTGCGCTCTTGTTTCTCGGCAAAGGCCGTGGTGCAGAGCAGTATCGAGATGAAAATTAGAGCTATATGTCTCATTGTCAGTCTATATAATGCAAAAGACGACCAACCCTATGGAGGGTTAGTCGCCTTAAAGCAACTTTACGTTAGATACTCCCTCCTACAACTCGCTCTCCTTCAAACGCTCGGCGTTCTCGGCTACGATAAGCTGGTCGATAACATCCTGGATGTCACCATCCATAAATGCCGATAGGTTGTAGATTGTGTAGTTGATACGGTGGTCGGTGATACGGCCCTGTGGATAGTTGTAGGTGCGAATCTTTGCCGAACGGTCACCAGTAGAAACCATAGTCTTACGCTTCGAAGCAATCTCATCGAGATACTTCGAGTACTCAAGGTTGAAGACACGTGTACGCAACTCCTCGAAAGCCTTATCGAAGTTCTTAAGCTGCGACTTCTGGTCCTGACACTGCACAACAATACCTGTAGGAATGTGGGTAAGACGGATAGCCGAGTAGGTAGTATTTACCGACTGACCACCAGGACCCGACGCACAGAAGGTATCTTTACGAATGTCGTTCATATTGAGTTCGATGTCAAACTCCT
>JADBON010000011.1:0-14277 GCA_015656305.1 Alistipes sp. | reverse complement strand
GATAATTATTCTTAACAATCATCAACATATCGCCACTCTCAATCTCCTCCTCGGCCGAGAGGTTATAGCGACGCACACCCTCGTTATAGCGGTTAGCACGCTTATTCGAGCGCGTAATAATTATCGTCTCGTCACGGCCATAACGGTCGTAGCAATCCTGCAACGTTTCGAGCAACTCACCACCCTCAACGCTCTTAAAATCGGCAAACGACATATCGAATTTCGGAATCTCAAAGATGCGATTTTCGAGCATACAGCGAAGCATCGTAGCATTGAAAAGGATACCCGAATCTTGCGACTGGCGCACCACCTCATCCATCGTACCATACTCCACCTCGCCATACTGAAATAACGACACAGGATCGAGCGCCGGGCTATAATCATCACCCACAGGAGGCAACTGCGCATCATCGCCCACCAACATCAACCTACACCCCTTACCGCTACGCACATACTGCACAAGGTCGTCCAACAAATTTCCCGAGCCGAACGTAGCATCGTCACTCGAACCGCTCGCAAGCATCGAGGCCTCATCTACGATGAATATCGTATTTTTCTCCTTATTATAGTCCAACGAGAACTTCGAGACGTAATCGGTCAACGTGCGCTCACGATAGATGCGTTTATGGATGGTAAAGGCATCAGCGCCCGAGTAGTGCGACAGCACCTTGGCAGCACGTCCCGTCGGGGCAAGAAGTACTGTCTTGATTCCCAACTCCTTAAGCGCTGCAACAAAGGCTGCAATTATCGAAGTTTTTCCCGTTCCCGCATATCCATTCATCAGAAAAATACGCGTATAATCCTCGTCAGCCAACCACGCCGAGAGCTGTTCGATTATTTTTTTTTGGTTAAAAGTTGCTTCGAACGATAATTTTGCGTAAATTTGTTGCGATATATGTGAACTAAGCATAGGGCACTATATTTTGTTATTTCATAAACGACGATACAAACTTAATAATAAATAACTAAAATGAAAAGATCAGCTATTACTTTATTACTGTTAGCTGCAGTTGTAGGTCTTATCTACTGGATTTGGTCAATGCTTTCAGTGCCCATCAAATTTGAGCAGCATTTCAGCAGCCGCGAGCAGGCTGTAATCGAGAAGGAGGGTTACATCATCAAGCTCGTACAGGGTTACCGTGATGCAAGCGCCGACAAGAAGTTCACTACCGATTGGGACGCTCTTATCGACTTCGCTCTCAACGGCACTATGGAGTACCGCAGCCAGATTTACGATGAGAACAACCTCAAGAACGCAGAGATTCTTGCAGAGTTGCGTAAGGATAAGAACTGGAAGAACGAGCGTATCCTTCGTGTTGCTGCACGTGATACTCTCTTCGATGATGAGTTGGGCGTATGCCGCCTTTCAGAGCAGGAGATTAGCGAGTTGCGCTACATCCCATTTACTCACAACACTGAGGAGTTCCAGCTTGACACAGCAACTTACGAGGTTGGTACATACCGCACTCACCTCATCCGTTGCCACGCTCCATACGTGAAGTTCATCGACACTGACACTTACAACCAGTGGTTCTGGAACGAGCTTAACGACCGCTTCAACTACTTCATCAACCACGCCGAGGCTAACGAGGATATCAAGAAGATGAAGGCTGATGGTCTTAAGGCTACTGTTACACGCCAGACTAAGTTCACTATCGGTGAGGCACACCCAATCCCAATGGATATTGAGTTCTTCGGTGTTACATTTGGTAGCCTTGAGGAGCCTACTAACGAGGCTGGTAACTGGGGTGGTTCAAGCAAATAATTATGAGCTTAACATCAACGTCTAAGGTGTCCATCCGATTAAAGTCGGGTGGACACTCTTTTTCAGAGAGGGAGCGCGAGATGCTTCGTGGCGCTACGGCGGGCGTGGAGGTTTGTGTTATAACGACCAAAACCACACTTATTCCCCAGGAGCACTACGACAGCAATCTTAAGAGCGACTACCTTACATCTATGGGCCTTACACCATCCGCAACAGAGATTACAGTAGAGAGTAACCCCCAGGGCGGTATGATTGCGGTAATGGCCATAGAGCGAGAGATTATCGAGAGCCTTAAGGATATCACAAGCGACGTTAGCTTCACCTCACCACTTCTTGACGAGGCGATAGAGCAGGGTACAATCATCGAGCTATCGGACAACGTGGCCTTCATACGCGTATATCACAATGGACTACGCTTTGCCGAAGCCGTAGCCATAGATAGCGATGCCGATTTAAGCTATATTGTCGAGCGCCTCAACGATAGCTATGGTATATATAATATGTACGCGCGCGCGAAAGGTGATGTGGAGCGCGTATGCCGCATCTGCAAAGGATGTTTCAAGGACCTAACAAAGTAATAAAACTATGCGTATCATAAGCGGAAAATATAAGGGACGTACGATTAACCCACCTCGTAACCTCCGAGCACGCCCCACAACCGACTTTGCAAAGGAGAACCTCTTCAACGTTCTCACGAATCTCGTGGACTTCGAGGAGCTTGATGTTTTGGACTGCTTCTCGGGTACAGGCTCGATAAGTTATGAGTTTGCATCACGCGAAGCACGTAGTGTGACCTCGGTGGAGATTAATAGCGTACACCACAACTTCATCCGCCAGACCGCACGCGACCTAAAGTTCGAGAATTTCTATGCCGTAAAGGCCAACGTGTTCCTCTATCTTAAGAGTTGTACCAAACAATTTGACCTAATTTTCTCGGATGCACCCTACGATTTGGAGGGAAGCGAGGAGGTTATCAAACTTGTTTTGGAACGTAACTTGCTAAAAGATGATGGAATTCTTATCTTTGAGCACTCAAAAGACCAAAATTTTTCGGAGCATCCAAACCTCTGGCAAACAAGAAGTTACGGCAGTGTTCAATTTTCGTTCTTTAAAAAAGCGTAATTTTATTTGAAAAAAGTTACGAAAAAATTTGCAGATTAAAAAAAATGTAGTACCTTTGCATCGCAATCAAGAAATAAACCACTTGAGAGCAAGGTTCTAAAAATCTTGGTGCGTTAGTTCAGCTGGTTAGAATACGTGCCTGTCACGCACGGGGTCAGGGGTTCGAGTCCCCTACGCACCGCCAAGAAGGAAGATCGAAAGGTCTTCCTTTTTTTTGTTATATTCCGAATAATAGCTGCTTGTCTAAGCTGGAGAGCAATAAGCTATCTTATATCAACGTGGGGCGCGGAGGCTGGCTCACTCTTATAAGAACGTACCACAAGCCACACACCCACAAATATCAGAAGAGCATAGAGGAGAGTATCCCAATGCAGCACATCAATACCCATAGCAACCGAGAGCGCTATCGCCACAATAGGCTGGATATAAGCATAGATACTCGAGAGCGTGGGTGGCAGATGGCGCAGAGAGTAGTTTTGTAGAAGATTTGGTAGATATGTTGGCACCACAAGCACAAAGAGCGCCGCGAGAAGGATATGTGGAGTCATCGCCGCGATATCAACCTCGAGGACATCATCTACGCCTATCGGCAACATCACAAAGAGCGACGTGCAGTAAACCCATCGCATAACCGTCGTAACACGATACTTGCGTAACGTAGCCTTAAAACAGACCATATATACGGCCGAGATGCACGCCGAGAGGAAGATAAGGATGTTGCCTACCATTCCCGACTTGGCGTGAGCCTCACCATTGCTGGAGAGTATAACCGCCATAGCACCCGCCATACCGAGCAGTAAGCCCAATATCTTGACCTTCGTGATACGCTCCCACCCTACTATGGCAGAAAGAAGCAACACTAATAGAGGAGCTGTGGTGCTTACTATCGAGCCATCAATGGGCGAGGTCTCTGCAAGGCCAAACATCATACATAACTTACGCCCCACGCCGATAAGCAGCGCCGCAGCAATGATTTTCAACCTATCTTGAGGCTCGACACGCTCCGGCTTCTCCCATAGCAGTGGCAACAGCGAGAGCAGTGCCGCAACAACAATCGAGGCAGTCACCATCGCCATAGGCGAGATATAGGTTCCAAGCACCAAAGCATAGAACGGAAAGTCGCACGCCCAGATAATATTACAACAAAGTAGCGCAAGGTGTGCAGATATGTTTTTAGGCTGTGACATCGCTAAAATCTTAACATCGTTATCAACCTCGCATTTGCAAGAAACATACCTTCGCAACAAACCTACCAAAGAAATAACGTAGGTTTCGATGCAACTCTTGATACTCTTGAAGTTTATGCCTATATTTGTATAAAATTCAAACCACGAAACTTCCTATATGCGACATCTAAAGAGCTTTATACTCAGTTTTATCTTCGTCCTACTCACCGCTCCGATGTATGGCAACGAGCCTACGCCAAACGACCAACTCACGCTATGGTATGACCAACCAGCAGAGCGCTGGGTAGAGTGTCTGCCACTTGGTAATGGACGTCTTGGCGCTATGCCCTCGGGAGGCGTTACGGAGGAGTACATCGGACTTAACGAGGGTACGATGTGGAGCGGCGGCGTGCAACTCACCGATAATCCAGAGGCTCTGGAGTGGTTGCCACGCATCCGTGAAGCACTCCTCGAGGGAGATAACCGCCACGCCGAGGAGCTTATGTATCGCCACTTCACCTGCTCGGGTGGAGGCTCCGCATCACCCGAATATGGATGCTATCAGGTGCTTGCACACCTATGGCTCGAGAGCGACATTGCCGCCGATGCCACGATTACGGATTATCGCCGCGAGTTACGCCTCCGTGATGCTATTGCCACCACTACGTTCAGGGCTAATGGCGTGGAGCATAGCCGTGAATATTTCACCTCGTTTGGCCAGAATATCTTTGCTATGCGCCTAAAGGCCTCCTCGCCCACGAACTACCGATTAACGCTCACAAGGCCAAGTAACGGAGCCGTTGAAACAAAAGATAATGGTCTCGAAATCAGCGGTATACTACCAAGTGGCAGCGATAATGAAGGCGTGAACTACTATGCTAATTTGGAGTTAATTAAGAGCGATGGCTCACACTCATTTGATGGCGACACGCTCGTTATTAGTGGCGCTACGGAGGCCGTGCTATACCTCTCCGCCGAGACCAACTACAACAAAGAGTGGAGGCTCGAAAATATATCTGCAACCTCATACAAGAGCCTTGATTACGAGGCTGAGCGAGGCGCCCACATCGAGGAGTTTCGCCGTATGTTTGACCGCGTGGAGATAGACCTCGGTGCGCAGTGTCTTGATATCCCTACTGACCGTCGTCTGGAGGAGTATGCCACATCTGGAGGCGACACATCGCTTGCTGCATTATACGCCCAATATGGCCGCTATCTACTTATCTCATCGGCATATAAGGCTGCGCTACCCCCAAACCTTCAGGGTATCTGGGCAGGTGGAACGTGGACTCCGTGGAATGGCGATATGCACCTAAATATCAACCAACAGATGAACCACTGGCCGTTGGAGGTGGGAAACTTAGGGGAACTCATCGAGCCTCTAACACGCTATGTCGAAGGACTTGCAAAATCGGGAGAGCATACTGCCCGCCACTTCTACGATGCCGATGGATGGTGCGCACATATCCTTGCAAATGCCTGGGGCTTCACCTCTCCATCCGAAGACCCTTCGTGGGGAGCAACCAATACCTGTGGTGCGTGGATATCGCTACATCTTTGGGAGCATTACCTCTATACGGGCGATAAGGAGTACCTCGAACGCGTCTACCCTATTATGCGTGGCGCGGCGCAGTTCCTACGCTCGATTCTTATCGAAGATACCAAGAGCGGCTACCTTGTCACAGCACCTACAACCTCACCCGAAAATGGCTTCTACCTCAACGATGAGGATGCCAAGCGTGGCGCGGTGACGCATATATGTATGGGGTCGACGATGGATAACCAAATCACACGCGAGATATTCACAGCCGTAATATCGGCAGCCAAGATACTAAAGCGCGACAAGGCTATTATCAAGGATTTTGAGTATGCTCTATCGCGTATCTCCCCTACGCGCATATCTTCGGATGGTCGTATTATGGAGTGGATGGAGGAGTACCGCGAGGCAGAGCCTGAGCATCGTCACGTGTCGCACCTCTTTGGCCTCTACCCCGCCGCGCAGATATCGCGTTCTACACCCGAACTTATGGCGGCAGCACGCCAAACTCTTGAGGTACGAGGAGATGCGGGTACGGGATGGTCCCGTGCGTGGAAGATATGTTTCTGGGCTCGTCTTGGCGATGGCGACCGCGCCGAACAACTACTACGCTCACTCCTCGAGCCAGCACTCACAGAGGCAGGAGAACGTGGTGGCACATACCCAAACCTCTTCTGCGCCCACCCACCATTCCAGATAGACGGCAACTTTGGCGGTGCAGCGGGTGTTATGGAGATGCTCCTCCAGAGTCACGACAATGTCGTAGACCTCCTCCCCGCACTCCCCACAGCGTGGCATACAGGCTCGTTTAAGGGGCTCGTGGCACGAGGTGGTGTGACGGTAGATTGCAAGTGGCGCGATGGTCAAGTAACCGAAGTAGAACTCCTCGCAGACCACAATTGCGATGTCACCCTCCGCCTTCCCGACGGCACACTTCACACCCTCCGCTGCAAAGCCGGAAAAGAGACAATAAAAAGGTTTTAAGTCATTAAAAAACGGAGATTTATTGCTTCACACTAATATTTTACTTACCTTTGTATAATATCTAAAACTATACTAACTATGGGACTACTTAGCAGACTTTTTGGTTGTAAGAAAACCGCAGAGAAATCGGAGAGTGCTTATACAGCACCTAGCACAAAGAGCGTGGAGGAGACATCGGAGTACACTATTGACGAGGTGACAGGACGTAGAAGATATAAAGTGGAGTTGAAGGGCGAGCATAGCGTCACATCTTCTATAGGCCTTAACGATGAGCAGATTATGGCATACTTCCGCGATGTTCTTGTTACGGTGTTTCCAGAGTATACAATCAAGGAGAATGTCGAGGTTACAGAGCTTGTAGGCGATGCCAACGACTCATTCCAGCTCTATAAGTCACGTCCTTATCAGGTATATAAAGCCGAGTGGGGACAGCCTTACTCATTTGTAATATATAAGGGCGAGACACTTAAGGCGGTTGTTATGTTGGGCGACAAGCGCAGCCACCACGAGCGCGTTAAGTTCCTCATCTCTAGAGTGTATGCAAAGAAAATAGATGTCCCATATTTGGGTTTCTACACACATTTCGACAACAACATCGACTACATCGTTGCACGTATCAATAAGTGCCTTAACGAGTAGGCTAAACGACATAAAAGATTTGGGAGAGGAGAATGCAACTTTGTTGCGCCTGTGAGGGATGCAGCATAGTTCTTAAACAGGTCTTGCAGGCGACCGAGCTATGTACCATCTGCTAATCGGCGAATGTCGCCGATTCAAAATCGGTTCTCTTCTCCCTTTTTATCTATATGAGTAGCATTATTGAGCAAATAGCCTCACAACAAGTTTGGGAGGAGTATCTCGCACGCAGCCTCACAAAAGGTCGCTTCTACTGGGATGAGTTCGAGGCGATGGATGAGTTTGTCGAGCGAGAGGAGTATATTTCAATAGTGCGACATATTAGCGAAGGTGGCAAGTTTAGTATTCCACAAAAAAGGGCGATAAACAAAAGCGGAAGCAACAAGAAGCGCATTGTTTATACCTATCGCAACGACGAGATGTCGGTGCTAAAGGTTATCGCTCATCTTCTCTATAAATATGACGACTGCTTTGCACCTAACTGTTACGCCTTCCGTCGAGGAATTCGCGTTACGGATGCTATGCGAAGGGTATTCCGTGCAGTGCAGAATAGGAATCTATGGGCCTATAAACTCGATATTCAAAACTACTTTAACTCAATATCGATACCCATTCTATTGCCACAACTAAAGCAGATCTTTGCAGACGACATAGCACTCTACAATCTCTTCGAGGCGATACTCTCGGATAATCGTGCGGAGTATAATGGCGAGATTATCGAGGAGCAGCACGGAGCAATGGCGGGAATACCTATAGCATCGTTTCTGGCAAACGTATACCTCAACGAGGTAGACCACTACTTTTCGGAACACGGCATCATCTACGCACGATACTCCGATGATATAATCATTTTCGCCGAGGACTACGACACGCTAATGCAACATAAAGGGGTTATTCTTAACTTCTTAAAGGAGTATAGACTTAATGTCAACCCTTCGAAGGAGAGAATCTACACACCCGACGAGCCATACGAGTTTTTGGGATTCAAGTGTCACGGCAAGAGCATTGACATATCAAAGGTGGGTATCGAGAAGATGAAGGGCAAGATACGTCGCAAAACACGCTCGATACTCCGCTGGAAACAGCGCAAGGGAATCTCCTCGGAAAAAGCGATGGCACGACTAATAGGACGCTTCAACCGCGTATTCTTCGAGCAGAGTAGCCTTGAACAATCGCTGACGTGGTCACGCTGGTACTTCCCAATTATCAACAGTACGGAGGGACTTCGGGAGATTGACCATTTCCTACAACAGAAGATTCGCGTTGTGGCAGCAGAGCGTCACAACAAATCGATGTACAACATTACGTATGACACACTTAAGAGGTTAGGATACAAGAGTTTAGTGAATGAGTTCTACAAGCATCGCAGAGAAGTATTCGCCGAGATAAACAATAAAAAAAAGGAGCAGTAGCGCTCCTTTTTTTTATTACTCCATCTGTTCAAAACGAATTACGACACCCAACGACAAGTAGCAGATAAGCCTATCAACGACCTTATTGCCAGCACGTTGTAGCGCCTCATCATATAACGCTATCTGACCAACGTACTTCTCTGCATTAAAATCGCCGCCCACCTTCGTAAGTTGCGAAACCTCACCCTGATAAGTCTTATAATCGACCAATACGACACCCTCCTCGGTGTGATACACAAGGTCTATCTCGCCATTGACACACTGCCCCGACGCATTAGTAAAACTAAATGGCAACTCACGTTCCTCTGCCTTTGCAACTTTATAGTTGTCGGCCATCCAACCCCTAAATGCCTCAATCGACGTACATAGATCTCCAATATCTACCTTAACGCCATACTCCGCCGCAAGCGACTCCAATAGTGCCTTATCGCCACTCCATAGACACATAGCGTGATGAATAAAGTTGCCAATGGTACTATCCTTCTTATCCATTGCGCTTATCTGAAGACGTGGAGCAAACCTCTCACACTGCGCTACTCTAAAGTTCTTGACTGCGTCATTTACTTTACTTGGAGAGATAAACTTACAACTATACGTCTGTGGCTCCGAAGGTCGACGAAGTATTGCAAATGATTCTCGAGCAACCTCACCTGCAGGTTCGTCATTTACGACATCCACCTCTACGCACTCCGTCTCTTCAACACTACCCTTACTCTTTTTCTCCTTCTCAACAATAGAGCGCATACGGCGCAGTGGCGTACCATACCACTCAGAATCACTCTCGCCAACAATATCACAACCCACATCCGATAGCCACTGCTGACTATCCTCGCCTCCATTTTGAATCAATATAAGTTGCTCCTGCGGGCGTGTCATACCAACATACAACAGGCGCTTGCTCTCGTCACGTATTGCTTGTCTTACAACATAAAGCTCATCCTCTGTATCGAAAGATGCATCTATTATCAAGCCACTACCGATATCCTTTATTGCACTTGGGATTAAGCGCAAATCAGTTTGTGTCGATTTTCTTATGGCTACGACACCAAACAAAGCCTTCTTCTCCTTAACCGCAGGAGTCTCCAACGAATATAGAATAACACAAGGCCACTGCAAACCCTTCGACTTATGGTATGTAGTAATCGTAAGACCATTATCGTTGCCAGGATAAAGCAAGAAGTTCTCTGCTAAGTAGTCGGAGAAGCCCATCAAGGTGCTACTCAAACCAAGACTACTACATCTCTGTTCGTATACAGCAGCCTCGTTTATAAGCTCTGCACAATAATTATATGTAGGAGCCGATGGATCAATGCGCTTAATGATATCCTGCAGATTAAGTTCCGCGACAATGCTCTCAACAGCAGATTTCACATCCTGACTACGCACCGTTTCACGAAGTTTCATAATACAGCTAATAATAGGCGACTCCTCAAGCCACACGCGATTATCATCCTTACCAGCCTCTACAAACTTCAATCTATCAGATAAAATTCTTGAGATGCCATACCCCTGCTCCACACTATTGACAATGATTGACTTAGACAGTTCATTACCACTTTGCGCCACAACAGAGATAACAGCCCTCAATAACGATGAGATCTCATCTTCAACACTATTATTCCTATCTGGAACTACATTGTATGGAATACCTCGCGACTTAATAATCTGCGCCAAAGACTGTATTTCATCATTGGTTAAACAGAGAATTGCGATATCTTTATAACTATAGTTTCCCTCCGATACCAACTCCTCGATTTGGTCAACGATTCTCTCATCTACATCTCCGCCCTTAAACATCCAATGTCGAACCTGACGCTCCTCGGGAGCCTTCTGTCCCTCCTTGCGCTCGGGCATAAATAGTTCGACATACTCTCTATCAATCTGTCCTTTGAACACATTGATAAACACATTATTTACAAGATTTACAATCGTGCTATTAGAGCGCCAGCAATGCGATAATGGGATAAGATCATTACCATTCTCACGCTTTGCAACATCCTTAATGACTGCATTGATAAGCTCCGTATTACTACCTCTAAAGCCATATATAGCCTGCTTGATATCACCCACCCACTCGCTATACTCCATTATGTGTGATAGACGCTTGAATGAATTAACAAGCAGAGGAGAACAATCCTGAAACTCATCAACAAACGCCAACTTATAGCGACTTCTTATCTCCTCCACAACACTCTCGTTGTTGAGTAGTTCATTGAACTTGATAAGCATATCCCCATTATCCAAGAGACAACGCTCCATTTTGAAGGCCTCGTACTCCCTCTTCCACTTTATAGCTAGATCAAAAATCGCATCTATGTAACTCTCCATAAGTTCCTTGACCTGATTGGATGTGGGGATTTTCCCTAACAAATCTCGCAGATACTCTACATCATCGCCACACTTTTCCATTACAAGACGACTCGGCTTTTTCGTATATTTCGAAATTACTTGTTGCAATCTGTAGATAGGCAAGTAATCGCCTGACTTATCTCTCTCCTCAAGTTCACGAATATCCTCATACAGCTCTGCCCTCTTTATCGCCTTATCCTTTCGAGCTTTCTCAATCATAAGTTCGAAGATGCGTTTAAGGCTCGCCAAGGCGTCACTAATAACCTTATCGCTAATATCAAAGTCAGACCACTTAAAAACTCTTGCCAGAAGCTCCTTGCTCTGCTCACGATTTTGCTCAAGTTGACTATCCGACACACACATCTCAATGGTATTTCCAATTAGAGACTTAAGCTCATCTTTCCAAAAATCTGGAGACGTGTGATACTTTCCTACGATACACAATGACTTTAAAACTCTATCAAATAGGGTCAACTGCACGTCTGAAGGTAACGATGCCAATGACTGCGAGACATAGAATTTACTATCCTCCTCGGCCATAATCGCAACATTAGCACTTACGCCAAGCAGATACCAATAACGTGACACGAACTGAAAGGCAATGGAGTGTATAGTACCTATGGCAGCATTATCAACATTCATAGCATCACGATACAAGCCCTCGCTATAGAGCTTAGAGCGCACCTTCTCGCGTAGTTCCGCAGCAGCAGCCTTGGTGTATGTTGTAAGGATAACCTGCTCGGCCGAGAACTTACCCCTACCCTCTTTAATTATTCGAGCAATATCCTCGGTTAGTTTATATGTCTTGCCACTACCGGCACCAGCACTTACAAATGTAGTGTTCTTCATACTATTTCAGTTTTGAGTAGTCTGGGTTGAAAGAATCGTTTTCATATGTTTTGCCATAGGTTTTAAGTGGAAATAATCCGCTTTCTACACCATACTCACCACTTCCTTTGACACAGTCCTCAACGCGCTCTATACGTCCCTCCTTAAGTTGCTTCCAGCGGAATCTATAACTTCGTGCCGCCTCTGCCATTATATCAATTCCACTTCTATCGGGCTTTACGCTTATAGGTCTCGCTTCGTCAAAATCATCCGCCGTTAGTATATCAACATCAGGTAGCAGAATATATGCAATACGAACTCTCGTATCTTTACCAAACTGTTGCTGCACCAAATAGCGATACAGCGCCAGCTGCAAAGCTCTGTTCTCCTCTATTTCACAGCGTCTTCTACTGCTGCTAGAGTACTTAAAATCGAATATTACCTTACCGCCATTGCTATCACTTAGCAACATATCTATACGCGAATCCAGCAATACGCCATCTCCCGCATCGTTCCACGGCACATCATCAAATTCATACTCACAGCTAACTACACTGAGGTTATTTTGTCGGATAAATTCTGTAAGTTTTTGCAGTGCTTTCTTCATTTTGTGCTTAAGTTGACGAAGCGACAATGCATTCTCCTTGGATAGCAACAACAGACCAGTCTCACGCACAGCCTCCTCGAATATAGCATCGTAATTTGCTTTATAATACGCCGTAGCATCATTGACATCTCGACCATCAGCGAAAACCTTCTCAATGATTAAGTGCGCCACATTTCCAAGCGTTCTGTTGCAATCTTGTGCCGAAGGCATCTCCCTATCCTTTAGCTTCGCCTTTCGCTGACACACATAGGTGAATGGATGTTGAATAAGTTGCTCAAGACTTGAGTAACTCTCTGCACCGCTATCGTTATCAGTAGCACACTCATAGCGTTCCTTTAGCACCACATCTTCATCAAGTTGCACCATCATAGCGTTACCCTCTCGATTATCGACCTGTTGCTCCATAACAAAGAACTCCTCGGGGATAGACACCTGCTTGGTAATATCGCGAAAGCCGCCTTTAATACGCTCCTCCAACTGCAATACAAGAGGATGACGTAGCGTCTTTGTTCCACCACTCTTCTCCGCCTCAATAATTGTAAGACGTTTGGTATTCAGCAATATTCTTAACATCTCCGACTGTTGCATAAAGGCGTGATGGTCTCGCTTATAGAGCAGCACTCCATCGTCCTGAAGTTCATCATATTCCGCATCGTTAAGCATATCAAAAGGATAGGCATAACTTCCCGTATCGCAAGCTGGGAACCACACTACCCTCTCGGCAATATCGTGGATATCGCCCATTGTTGTGATTATATTATGAGAGCCAACCTCCGCTTCGTATTGCTTGTAGCTGGCTGGTTGCGCGATATTACGACACCATAGCTGCAAATCAAGGAAATCAAAACTCTCTGGAGCCTGCTCAAGCATCGTAATAAGCGTCGAGCAGTAGTTATTAATTGCCACAAGTTGTTCGAGAATAATGTCGCTATTAACCTTTCTCGATTGAATAAGGGACAGGGCCCATTTACGAAGTTCCTCGTTAAACGCTTTCACTCTCGTAACATCAATCTTACCATCCTCTGGGAGTGGCAGATATTTATCGTAGTGCGAAGCAACATCATCCTTACGGCTTAAAAATTTACTCTTAACATCATTCCACTCCTTATTATCTATTCCTCCCGAATTAATTAAGGCGTAGCTCAACTCACGTCTCAACCCATTATCCATAGGGTTAAGAGGAGTGTTCAGCCACTCGATAATACGTTTCATATTTAGCGGATACTCAAAGAGTCCGTTGCCCAACATAAACAGCTGCACAACCTGTGGAGATCCAGCATCGAGCATTGAACCGACGGTTGGTTTTCCAAGCATTTTCAACGTATTATCGAAGCGTTTTGGCATCATACAGTGGAATACAACATCGTCATCTACGGGTAGCAACGCCACATACGCCAACGCATCATCCTCCGTATCGAAATTAATATACTCTAAAGTATCATCCTCCGAAAGCGGCGAGATCTTCGCTGTTGCCTCGTCATATATAGCACGCTGCACCAGCCCAAGTGTTCCCTCGGCTACGGGCCTCTCCATAGGGCAATACTCCACCATCACTCCACTCTGTTGCTGCAACTCAAGAATCTTTGCAATATGTGGACACAACTCACTCTGCGACGCAGTAACAACGATATCTATACCCTTGGGAAGTGAGTGTCCAACACGAGATTTCAAGAGTAACAAATGCCAATAATCCGCTTCACCACGCGGCATATTCTCTGGCTCCAAATCACGAAGCATAGCGAGCTTCGCACTACCACCCTTATACTCCTTGATGTTCCAACCCACGGTAACCAACGTATCACGCCACGCAAGAATCTTACGACTTGCGCCCGCAGAATCCGTAACAAATGAGTGATAGAAGAGTGAGTCGG
>JADBON010000225.1:0-2923 GCA_015656305.1 Alistipes sp. | reverse complement strand
ATCTCCGACTTCATCTTATGACAGAGCATACGCCAATAGTTCAACGGAATATGCTTGCACGCATCGTGGCGGAAGCCGTCGAAGTCGAAGTTACGTACCCAGTGTAATGCGGAGTCGGTCATAGGCTCGCATACCTCCTCGCGCTCAAGGTCGAGAGTTGGGATGTGCTTATCAAACCACGTTGTAAGACGCTGCTCGTCCCACAAACCGATATTCTCACGACCATCAGGCAAGATAAGCTGTGTGGTCCAATCAGGATGCTCCTGAAGAACTGGAGAGTTGATATGAAGGTGGTTAGCAACATAGTCGAGAATCACGTTGAACTCATTGTCGTGAGCCGTAGCGAGCATCTCACGAAGCTCATCCTCGGTACCGAAACGCTTATCCACAACAGTGCTATAAATAGGCCAGTAGCCGTGGTAGCCCGAGAACTTTGTATCAGGATTTACATTCTGGCCCCACGCATCATAAGGATTCTGCGTGATAGGCGAAATCCAGATTGTTGTAATACCCAAATCCTCAAAGAAGCCATCGTTAATCTTTGCTGTGATACCCGCAAGGTCACCACCCTGATAGTCAACCTTATCCAACACCTCTGGAGAGTTAAGCTTCCAGTCGTTAGCGGTGTTACCATTGTTGAAGCGGTCAATCATCAACGAATACAAAATCTGTGACTGGTGGTCTGTACGGCGGATGTCGTCCGACGAGGTAACAACCTCACCGCGCTCCAAAGGAAGCAACACATCGTTGAAGCGACCATCTGCTGATGCTGCATATACGCGAATTACAGAGCGCTCATACTCCTTGGCGCACTCTGGAATAGAGATAATAATCACACTACCATCTACAACAACATCCTCAATAACACGATTCTGCCACATTGCCAAAGCCTCAACAACAGGCTTATTAACAGCAACTCGAACACAACCCTCACTCGCGCTATAACTTGACATATAGCTATCCTTATCACGATTACCGCCAAGTGTCACGATAGAGAGTGGCTCGCCATCGTGCCATACCTCAACAGTAGATACCAAAACCTCGGCCTCGGTTGCTACCGCGAACTCCGACCAGTCGCCGCTAAGATTCTGAAGCACAAGGCGCTCATCCTCGGTTGTAACGTCGTCAGCACCAACCCACTGTGGGTAGTAGTCAGTAAGATAGTGTGTAGTCTCGCCCTTCATAACGCCCATAGGCATTACAGGAGCAATAGCGTCAAGATTGAACTTGACCTCGCCACACGACACCATCACCAGTGATAGTACCGCAACGGCAGCTACTCGAAAAATTGATGTAACTCTCATATTGTTTGTGTTTTTAGTTTGTTTTCATCGTAATGTTACCCCCATAGGCTACAAATCGCCCATCCAGTCGATACCCTCGTGGAGGTTATTCTCATTGGTAAAGTCCCAGTAGGAGTTATTCTCCCACGTAGAGCCATAGCCCCACGCCGCAGGATAGGTGTATAATCCTAAGCCGTGGCCCTGCTGCTTACCCTCCAGCAAGTCGGGTAGCGACTCCGTACCCCACGTGATGACACCTATGCCACCTCCAGCCTTAACATCCTTTGCCAACGCCAAGAGCCACTCACGCTGACGCTGTGGGGTGTAGTTTGTGGCATTCGTAGCATCGTTCCAATCGGGATAGTTGTAGGAGTTGTCACACCAATCGCCCATCCACTTTCCCGCTACGGTACCCGTAGTAAACGAGTGCGCGGTCTCAAGAATCATAATTCGTTTGCCATACTTCTCTATCATCGCCTTTCCCAGCGTCTCGAAGTTAGAGTACGAGCCCATCGTATGGCCAATGTTGGTTCCTGGATACCACGATAAGGCTATGATATCGTAGTTCGTGCAGCTCGCCTGCTGGTATGTATCCACGTAGCCAATCTTCGAAGGGTTAGCGATATGGAGCGCCGAAAGCACCTCGACGCCACACTCCTGCGCATACTTACGCACCGCATTATGGCCATAATTTAGAAGACGTGCTGTGCGTGCTGCGTCGTGCGTGCCGTTGAGCAAAAAGCCAATGTTCACCTCGTTGCCCACCGCTACAATCTTGGGGTCTATACCCTCGTTGTGGAGCGCCATAAGGGAGCTATAAACCCAATTATAGAGTTCACCACCAATCTCCACCTCGTTCTTCGATTTCCACTCCTCGGGGATGTTGTTATGCGTAGCCGAGGTAGAGGTATATTTATCGTAGTCGGGCTTTAGCGTAAGCATAATGTCGAGGCCCTCGGCCTTTGCCATTTTGGCATCCTCCACCACGCGCTCCCACTGTTGCCAGTCGATAGTGACACCATTAATCTCGTTAAAGGCCACACGGTCGAGCTGCAAGCGCACGATGTTTGCACCGTGATTCTTGACCGAGGTATAAGGATTTGTCACCTCGCCATTCTCGCGATATACCAAGCCAAAGTCAAGCATATAGTTTGCAAACGACATTGTCGTACCCTTGTAGAACACCTCAACATCAGGAGTTGGTTCTGGTTCTGGTTCTGGTTCTGGTTCTGGAGTTGGTTGCTCCTTATTAGGATCCTCGGGAATCACAAAGTTATCCTTATCGCTACACGCCACCAAGGCTACGACAGCGACAAACATCAGCACCCACGTAAGTTTTTTCATAGTAGCACTCTTTAAATTAGGGGTTGGGCAGTCGGTCAAAACCACCCAACCAAAGGGATATCACGTGCGCACGTAGGCGCACGTGATATTTAAAGGAATTAGAATACTGGAGTCTCGCCAGCCTCTACAACGCAAATCTTCTTGTTAGCACCATCGATATAGATATCGTATGATGAATTAGGATCTACGTCCATACGAATGTTACCACCACCTGTAGAGATTGCGATAACCTCACCTACAGAGTTAACGCCATCTGCAGCGCCATACCAAGTACCGTTCTCAAGTACCTTGAAGTT
>JADBON010000202.1:0-3239 GCA_015656305.1 Alistipes sp. | reverse complement strand
GGAGATGGTCGTAAAGCTATCTCGCAGATTATAAGTATATTAAAACGATAAAAACGTGAGGTTAATACCGTCGATACCAGGATATAGAACTCTTGACCGTTATATCCTTAGGAAGTTCCTTAAGACCTATGTCTTTGGTCTTTTGATGATGTCGGTTATCATCGTTGTATTCGACTACGTGGAGCGTGTTGACGACTTTACGGAGCTGCACGCACCGATGGATGCCATCATCTTCGACTACTATATGAACTTCATACCCCATCTGGTTAACCAGTTTAGTGCGCTGGTCACCTTCATCTCGGTAATCTTCTTCACCTCGAAGCTGGCGATGCAGACCGAGATTGTGGCGATACTCTCGGGTGGTGTGAGCTTTAGGCGACTGATGTGGCCATATATGCTTGGCGCGGGCATTATTGCAGCGTTGAGCTTGTCGCTTTCGCTGTGGATTATCCCTGAGGGTCAGAAGGATAGCGTTGCTTTTCAGCAGAAGTATTTCAAGGGTAATCAACTTCTGGACTACGATGAGCATATCTATCGTCAGTTGGAGCCTGGAACCTTTGTATATGTTCGTGGCTATTCGCAGCATATTGAGCGTGTGCCGTTCTTTGCTATCGAGCGATACGAGGATTCGAATATGGTCGAGGTGCTAAACGCAGCAAGTGCCTCGTTCGATGAGGAGTCGGGACGTTGGACCGCACCACGTTATGTTATCTATCGCCGCACCGAGGATGGCTCACTTGGTTATGAGCAGTTCCGAAATCTTGATACACTTATCAACCTCGATGTCAGGGAGTTAATAGATACAAAGGGCCTTGTTAAAACCCTCACCTACGAGGAGCTTAACGAGTTCCTTGTGCAGCAGAGCGAGAAGGGTTCGGATGACCTATTCCTCATCGAGGTGGAGCGTCACACGCGCTTCTCGTATGCCTTCTCGACCTTCATCCTTACGATTATCGGCGTGTCGATAGCCTCGCGTAAGGTGCGTGGAGGTATGGGTATGCACATTGGTTTGGGTATTGCGCTATGTTTTACATACATTATGCTTGGTCGAGTATTCGAGCAGATTGCCCTCAGTGGTAGTATGCCACCGTGGTTGGGAGTCTGGTTGCCGAATTTCATCTTTGTATTCATAGCACTCTACGTTTACATTAAAGCACCTAAATAATATGTTGAATATTAACGATATATCGGATGCAGTTCGCCGCGGTGAACGTATCTCTATGCAGGAGGCTCTAAAGCTATGGCGTGAGGCTCCATTGTGGTTGCTTGGTGAGCTTGCTACGGCGCGTAAGCGTAAGGCGAGTGGAGCGTCGGTGTACTACAACCGTAACGTCCATCTCGAGCCTACGAACATCTGCCTCTTCAATTGTGAGTTCTGCTCGTTCCGCCGTAGGGAGGGTGATGCCGATGCGTGGTATATGTCGCTCGACGAGATTGAGGCACGTGCAAAGGAGCTTCAGGGTACGGATATCACGGAGGTACATATCGTAGGTGGCGTACACCCGAAGCACGATTTGGATACCTACTGCGCGATGATTCGCAGGGTAAAGAGCGCGCTTCCACACGTTACCGTTAAGGCCTATACTGCGGTAGAAATCTTCTATATGATACGCCACGAGGGTGTGACGGTTGTTGAGGGCTTGCGTCGTCTTAAGGAGGCGGGTATGGAGTGTATCCCTGGCGGTGGTGCGGAGATTTTCGATGCCGAGCTACGTAAGAAGATATGTCCCGATAAGTGTAGTGCCGAGGAGTGGCTGGCGGTGCATCGTGCGGCGCATAATATGGGTATTGCTACCAACTGCACAATGCTTTATGGTCATATCGAGACTCTTGAGCAGCGTGTAGACCACCTCAATAGATTGCGCGAGTTGCAGGATGAGGCTCCAGGCTTCGATGCCTTCATTCCACTGAAGTACCACAGTCGTGGTAATCGTATGTCGGAGGCTGGTGAGTGTAGCGTGGAGGATGATTTGAGGATGATTGCCATCAGTCGTATCTTCCTCGATAACATTCCACATATCAAGGCATATTGGGTGTCGTACGGCAAGGCTACTACGGAGATGGCTCTGATGTTTGGTGCGGATGATATCGACGGTACGATTGGCGACACCACGAAGATTTACTCTATGGCGGGTGGTGTGGCACGTCCTACGATGAGTGTTGAGGAGTTGGAGGCTATGGTCGTAGCGGCGGGATATCGCCCTGTGGAGCGTGACTCGCACTATAATGCTGTGGAGCGTAATGAGGTGCCACAGCCCGCAGTTAAGGAGGCAAAGCCTACGGCGAAGGTGACGTTTATAGATTTGATTAGTAAAAGTGAGGAGGAGCCTGCTGCGCCTAAACAGGAAGAAGTTAATAATGTGATAGTTATGCATAAATCAAAGGGAGAGACAAAACCCCAGCGTATCGCAGCGCCAAGGGGTAATGAGAGTTTCATCACGCGTGCCAAGAAGTTCTATGGCTTATACCCAATAATCTCGCACCTGATACTTATAGGTGTCTTTGGCTTGTTGTTGCTCGCGGGATTGTACGTGGGCTTGAAGCGTGGCACGCGCCTCGGCTCTACGATTGAGGTTCCTAACCTGCTCGGTATGAATATCGAAGAGGTAAGAGCATTGGCCGAGAAGGAGGATATAAATATTGTTGTGCGTGACTCGATTTTCGATGTCGACCTTCCTGGAGGTACGGTTGTCGACCAGTTGCCACGCACCTCTACCGTTCGCAACGTAACCGTGAAGCCTGGCCGTAAGGTCTATGTTACTATCAACGCCTATGGTCGTCGTATGGTGGATGTACCTTATGTTGCGAAGCAGACTCTGCGTCAGGCACTTAACCAGATTGAGCGTTCGGGATTGAGTGTTGCAAAGCTCTCCTATGAGCCAGATATGACCTCTACGGATTATGTTCTTGCGCAGTACGTAGGACGCAAGGAGATTCACCCTACAACAAGCGCAAAATATCCCGTAGGCACGGGCGTGACACTTAAGGTTAGCTACCGCCGTGATGAGCAGCAGGCGTATGCTCCACGCCTCGTGGGCCTCTCGTTGCAGCAGGCAAAGAGCGTGTTGTGGGATAGTGGTCTTAATGTGGGTAAGGTGGTCTACGACGAGAGTGTCGAGGATATCATCTCGCAGCGTAAGGCGAGAGTATATCGTCAGTCGAAGTCGATTGGCTCGATGCTTAATCGTGGAGCGGAGGTAACGCTATACTTAAGCTGCGATGAGAAGCTTGTGGACTCT
>JADBON010000040.1:0-7769 GCA_015656305.1 Alistipes sp. | reverse complement strand
TGTACTACTACCGTGGCCCATACTCTGCTGATGCTTCAGGTTTGGCACCAGAGACTACTTGCTCAGGTTTCGTAATGGCACTCTCTCCAGAGACTGGTCACGTTGTTAAGGTTCACACATTCAAGGATGTTGCTACAACAAGCGCACTTGGTGATGTTGCTCCTACAGTAGAGCTTATCGGTAGCTGGTCAGGTGATGATGAGAATGGTGCTATCTTCGGCGAGCCAGCAGCAACAGCGGGTAAGGCTATCACAGTTGTTAAGTATGGCAACTTCGACGGCGCACGCACACTCTTCGGCTCTATGGCTGGTGACGATGTAACTAACGCTGCTGCTTATCCTGATGCACAGCTTTGGGGTCAGTTGGCTGGTACTTGGCAGAAGATTGATATGACACAGCCATACTCATTCTATGTTGTTGGCTGGGATGAGGCACAGACATCATTCGCTTACGCAGTAGATAACAATGGCCGTCCAGGTGCTCTTGGCCGTTGCTACTCTATGGCTACAGCAGAGAATAAGGGTAACATCGAGGATTTGAAGGCTCTCGTTAACGAGATTAACGCTGCTTCAAAGAGCTATGTACTTCCTGCATCAGTAGTTATCAGCGAGAATGCTGGTATGCAGTTCGAGGTAAAGAGCTTGGAGGTAGAGCTTCCTGTTGCAGAGGTTAAGGCAGAGGTTTCAGCTCCTGCTGCTCCTGTAGTTAAGAAGTCTAACTACATCCGTCCATTCTACCTATAATAGTAGGATAAAATAGTTATGAGGATGCCGACCAACCACTGGTCGGCATCTTTTTTTGCACATTTAATAAAATTTTAACATTCTAAATAATAATTTTTAAGAATTTACAGAAATGCGTCCTATGTGCGCTGTGCCGATAATTATGCACTTAATTGCGCATAAGGAGGAAAAATTTTTCGATATTTTTTGTGTTATTAGAAAAAAAACCTATATATTTGCATAACTATTTGCGGAGATATTATCTCTGTACCTATTTTCATTAAGACACTTAATTAAAATTTTATTAACCAAAATTATTAACACTATGAGGAAAATTTTTACATCCCTCAAGACGATCGTAGCTGCTACTTTGGTTGCTGCTATGTCATTGTCAGTGTCTTGTTCTTATGACGATACAGGCATTAAGGACGAGATCGAGAACGTTAAGGCTGATCTTGCAGCTTTGGCAGAGCGCGTTACCGCTTTGGAGAACAAGCTCAACTCAGAGGTTGACGCTTTGAAGGCTCTTATCGACGGTAAGGTTGTAGTTGTTGACGTTGTTACCGACGCTGACGGCAACCAGACTATTACGCTTTCTAATGGTGATACAATTACCGTTTTGGCTCCTGTTGGTTGTGATCACGTATGCGACGTACTTCAGTACCGTGTTGTTGACGGCGTATTGGAGGTTAGCGCAGATGGTAAGAACTGGATTCCTGTACAGGTAGCTCCAGAGCAGGTTGTTGCTAATATCGTTCTTAACGAGGACGGCACTGCGACTATCACTTTGGCTAACGGCGAGGAGTTCACAGTTGTTAAGGCTGAGCTTATCGAGTGCGAGGCTACACGTTCACAGCTTTTCGTAGCTCCAGGTGAGACTAAGTCTCTCAAGTTTACTATCAACGATGCAGTTGCTGATGTAAACGTTATGAACCAGCCTCTTGGTTGGACAGCTTCTATTGAGGTTGCTCCTGCTGTTGAGGATGAGGATAACGTAGATCCAGGTATGGGTATCTTGGCTGCTGGTGGTGCAGACTTCCTTTTGAACATCACAGGTCCTTCTGCAGACTTCGTTAACGCAGGTTTTGCACAGAAGGAGGGCTTCGTAGCTGTTCACTTCAACTCTGCTAACGGCGGTTGTAAGGTTGCTAAGGTTGCTGTAAACCTTGCAGAGCTTGGTATTAGCGTTGACGCTTCTGGTAACATCACAGTTTCTAACAGTGTTGCTAAGAGCGCAGGTTTCGATGAGATGGGTGAGCCTTTGTATGACTTCGCTGACTTCTTCATCGGTATCGTTGACGCTGATGACTATGCAACTTATGGTGATAAGGTATTCGTTGACACATTCGACGATTGGACATATGAGTACACTGCAAACGTAGCTTCTACACAGCGTACAACTGGTTTCCAGAACATCGTTGACCTTCAGTGGTACGAGGCTGGCGTATGCGAGAAGGAGGTTTATACTCTTACAGTAGATCAGCTCGCTAACGCATTCTGGCCTAAGTACGAGTACGAGATGGGTAAGGAGTACATCATCTTCGTTACTACTGAGACCGAGATGGCAAGCTATGTCGAGCAGCCTATCTTGACTAATGCAGTTAAGGCTTCTTACAAGCGTGTATTCGTTGAGGCTAACCTCGATAAGGAGAACACTACTTGGAACGACGCTACTGCAGAGTTCACATTGGCTGGTTACAACTACTACATCGTAGGTTGGTTGCCAGTAACACAGCTCGAGGAGTTTGTGATGTATGGTATGGCAGCTGATCTCGACTCAGCTTTGGTATTCTACCTCAAGAATGGTGGTAACCTTATGGGTGCTGGTGCTGTTGTTTCTGATTTGCAGGGTACTTACAAGCTTTCTGAGCTTGCAGCACTTTCAATGACAGGTTGGGCTCCTATGCTTAACGCTGACACTGAGTACTTGTTCTTCGTATACCCAATGAACGCAGAGACTGAGATGGACTTCTACACACATCAGGTTGTTGATGAGAACATCCGTAACTACGGTTCATTCCGCACTAAGGCTCTTGTACAGGGTTCGTTCGACGCTGCTGCTGAGTTTGAGCTTGTAGCTCACGAGGAGAAGAATATCGAGGTTAACGCTACATTCGGCGAGGAGGTAGTTTCTGTTATTTACAACTGGTACGAGGAGTCGTTTATGGATCCTGAGGAGGCTGCTGCAGCTATCTTGGGTGATGTATACTACTCAGAGTTCGTAACATTCGGCGATGCTGAGCACGCTATTGCTGCTTCTAAGTTCGAGTACTACGGTCTTCCAGATCCTGTTTACCTCGGCGTTTTGGCAATCAATGCTAACGGTGAGTACGTTTACGTAGAGCAGTCATTCTCTCGCAACGAGGGTGGTGAGGAGCCAGAGCCAGAGACTCCAGATTATAGCGCTCTCAACTACGTTCGTGCTAAGCAGACAGGTTCTTTGACCGACGCTAACATCCAGATCTACTCTGAGAATGATGAGTATTGCCTCGTTCTAAATATGTACGGTGTTGTTGATGGTAACCGTTTCATCCCTGAGGGTACTTACCAGTTCGGTAACGGCTATGGTCAGGTTTATTGCTACAACTACTCTTATATTTTCGACTACTCTGTAAATGCTAAGTCTTTCTACTTCCAGCCAGGTTATGGTGAGGTAAAGGTTTCAGAGGTTGATGGTAAGTATCGTATCGAGGTTATCGACGCTAAGGGTACAACAGACAATGCAGGTGAGGGCGAGTTGATCCCATTCTCAACTGTTTACGAGGGTACTATCGAGAACCTTATCCTTCCAAGCGAGTATGTAGCTCCAGTACAGATCGACTTCACTCCTGTACGTGCTGAGTATGACCTTATGTTCGACCTTTACGAGTACAACGGTGGTGACGCTGAGTACGCATTCTGGTTGTATGACGAGAACAACAACTACCTCGAGGTAATCTGCAAGTTCGGTCCTCACACTGGTTGGGATTATGTGTACTCTGCTAAGTATGTAGGTGCTGACGGCGAGAAGCAGTTCACTACTGTCCAGACTCAGGCTCCAAGCAACTACAATTGCACAAGCGACGCTGAGAGATACTTCGCTGTTAAGGCTACTATGACAGATAACTCATACATTATGTTCTATGATGTTCTTCCAGCAGTTGCTGTTAACTACCTCGGTGAGGGTTCTAACTACACTCCAGGTTCTGACAACCAGGGTGGTAACGAAGGTGGCGAGACTCCAGAGCCAGAGGTTCCAGGTGAGACAACTGAGTTGACAATCGTATCACACGCTTTCGGTTACACTGGAACTATGGAGACTGAGGTGATTTTCCGTGAGGCTACTCCAGGTGTTGAGCATATCGTTGACTTCCGTATGACAGGTATCGAGGCTGGTACTTACAACGATTCTGACAATGGTATCATCCTTGGCTACTGCCGCTATATGTACGGTAGCTCAGATTACGGTGGTGGTGTAGTATTCGATTCTGCTAACGCAACTATCGTTGACAACGGTGACACTACTTTCACTTTCGACGTAAACTTCGTTGCTGAGGGTGCTGCTTACCACTTCACTTACACAACTCCAGCACAGGAGGTTGAGGAGTCAGGTAACGTTGTAGAGATGGTTTCAAAGAGCGCAGGTGAGAAGATTGGTTCTTACGCTTATGGCTGTCTTTTGTCAGACGCTGAGGGTAACAACCAGGTGAAGATTGCTGTTGATGAGTACTACTCTTGGGATTCAGCTACTGATTTCCCAAAGGCTAACCAGTACACAACTTGGCAGAGCTCGCCTTCATATATGACGCAGGCTTCACACTTCTCATTCGTTAACAAGACTCTCAAGGTTAACGGTGTAACTTATGCTAACGATGATGTTACAAACGCTAAGTTGACAGTTGTTGAGGCAACTTCAATCACTGTTGAGTTCACAGTTGGTGGTGAGGACTACAAGTTCGTTTACAGCATCGCATAATTTAAGCATTGCTTAAACTCTTTCGGAGCTTCCCTTATGGGAGGCTCCGTTTTTTTATATGCAGTTATTAGCGAAATAGGTGCTGTTTAGAAAAAAAATACTATCTTTGTCTGCAGAGAAGATATCTAAATTAAACAAAATAACTTGTATTATGAGAATTTTAAAGTATCTATCAATGCTTTGCATTGCGGCGCTTGCTTTTGCTGCGTGTGAGAATGAGCCGCAGCCAGAGCCACAGCCAGAACCAGAGCCAGTGCCCCCTACGCCTATCGTGGAGTCTTTCACAATCGATGTGCAGGAGGTTCACGCCGCGTATGCAGTAACAGAGGTGACTCCAACAGACACCGAGATGTACTACATTATGTATCTCGAGGAGGTGTCATACTTCCAGAATGGTGGTATCGAGAGTGCCGAGCAGTTGTTCGAAGATGACTTTACAGCCTTCGAGCAGAATGCTATAAGCAACAATATGAACCTCAAGGAGTATATGCTCAAGGTGAACGTTGCGTTCCAGGACGTGAAGCGCATTAAGTGGAACAGCGTGCGCCCAGGTGTCGCATCGGTGTTGTATGTTTATGGCGTTGAGTTCTCGGAGGATGGTGCTTCGTATGAGCCTGTTACAGATGTTGCGTGGAAGGTTATTGAGCCAGAGTACGCCCCATTGCAGGAGGTGAACTTCAACCTCGATATTGATATCGATGGCGCAGAGGTGGCACTTAGCGTAAAGCCTGAGAATTGGGATGGCTACTACGTTGTAAAGTTTGTTGATGGCAACGATGACCTATATATGGGCGAAGACTCAACATTCGACACGGAGGATATGAAGTCTATTGCCGACGAGTGGATATCGGTTCTCGACTCAAATCTTAACGGCGGTCACACCCTCGATATGATATTGAATGAGATATGTTGTAAGGGTGATGTAGTTATCGATGCGCAGCTAAGCTCATACACTCTCTACACCGCCCTCGTATACCCCGTAGCAGATTATGATGGCTTTGTGCAGGTTGTGGCAGAGCCTTCGTATATCAGCTTCTCGACAGAGGAGGTGCAGCAGTCGGATATGGATATCAACATCGAGGTTTCGAACTGCTATGTGCGTGTTGCTGACCTTAAGATTACTCCATCTAACCCTGACGAAACATACCTTCTTCTCATCACTCCAACGGAGTATCTCCCAGCAGATTACGACGATGAGGTACTTCTCGATATGACCTTGGGTGAGTTCATCTACTACACCTATGAGTTCGAGGGCGAGGTGACAACACACCTTAATACGCTATATCCTGATAAGGAGTATATCGTCGTGGCATTCGGTTATAGCGGTGGCGTGGTGACAACCGACGTGTGCTCAAAGGTGTTCAAGACAGAGCCAGAGGGTGAGTGTGAGCTCGAGATTACGGATGTTATAATTGGTGGCCCTTATAAGCCATCTGACCTCTATAACTATGATCCAGAGCGTTTCAACGACTTCCTTCCGATGTATAACCCAGATAGCTCGGTAGGCGTAATCTCTATGGAGGTTAAGACAAGTAAGCCTACAACCGACCTCTTCGCATATCCATTCGCAAAGATGGACTACGATTGGGCTGGTCACGACACTATCTTCTTCGACTTGCTTATCGAGGCTTGCCCTGCGTTGGATGTGCGTGCCGTTATCTACGAGTATTCACCATATTACGTATGTGCTGCGGCGTTCGACTATAAGGGTAATGTAACACCTATGTGGATGTCGGAGGCTATCACGTGGACTTATGAGGATGTAAAGCCTATAGACGAACTTATCGAGAAGCTCGAGGCTAATCCTGCGTCAGTGCAGTTGCTCTCGGTGCCTGTAAATAGATAACAGACAGGTAGTTGAATAAAAATAGGCTGACTCTCGGAGTCAGCCTATTTTGTTTGCAGTGGGGTAGCGCTACTTAACGACTACCTCGTCAATAAATAGGAAACCGCTGAATTTACTGCGGTGTGCCTTATAGCGTATGTATCGTGCCTCGGCACTGCCCTCCCAACCGAAACTCTTGAACGATGGCACATCCTCCACCACAACCTCGTACTCTATATCGGCAATCTTAGTGTAGTTCTCGCCATCCTCCGATATGGCAATCTCCACCAAGCAAGGCATAAAGACACCAGGACCGCAATACTGCATAAAGTCCGCCGCAATGCTCTCGATGTGGGTCACCTCGCCCATATCTATCGTCACGTCCACGCCACCACGGCCCAAGAAACCCTGCCAACGGCCGTCGGCGTAGGTCCACGTGCCACGTAGTCCATCCGTTAGCGTAGCATCGCCCGCAGCACCATACTGCGGAGCATAGTAGCGCGATGGGAGGTTGTATGTAACAGTCTTGCCAAGTGCAAGATGCTTTATTGGTTGAAGTGACTCTGGACGCTCGCCAATCTCACTCTTTAGGTCAAATGGGTGGTAGCCCTCCTCCATCATTCGCTCGACAATATCTATGGCGCGTATGCGGAATAGACCATACTCCTTCTCTTCGGGCTGCGACCATCCAACCTCGGCAATAGCAATAGCGCGTGGCCAAAGCATCATCTCGTAATGCTCGTCCGTAGGTATAAACTCTGCCCATAGGTTGCCCTGAACACCGAGGATATACTTGCTAACCTCCTCGGGCATATCCTTTGGCGTAGGGTCGTAGGAGTAGACCTTCTCCAAAGGTAGGTAGCCACCAATAGCCTCAGGCTGTGTAGGTGGCGCATCCTGTGGTGCGTCGATGTAGCAGTAAGCGTGGGGCGACATAACAACCTTATGTCCCGCCTTGGCAGCCGCAAGACCACCCTCCTCACCACGCCACGACATCACCGTAGCGTTAGGGGCAAGGCCTCCCTCGAGAATCTCATCCCAGCCGATAATCTGACGACCACGAGCATTGAGGTACTTCTCGATGCGCTGAATCATATAGCTCTGCAACTCATCCACATCCTCAAGCCCCTCCTCGCGCATACGGCGCTGGCAATCTTCGCACTCGCCCCAGCTGCGCTTCGTAGCCTCGTCGCCACCAATATGTATATACTCCGATGGGAATATCTCGATAATCTCGTCGAGAATGCGCTGCATCATCTCGAATGTT
>JADBON010000007.1:0-15625 GCA_015656305.1 Alistipes sp. | reverse complement strand
CTCAATCTGAAACGAGATTGACGAGTCGGTCGTTGACTCAATAGCAATCTTCACACCCAGCTTGGTTGCCTCGTCACCTGCCGACTTGTCGCAGCCAACAAACAGAACTACCACACCCATAATAAGTGAGCATAGCAGAGAGTTGTAAATTAAGTTTTTCATTGTTGTATAAGTTTTAGTTTGTTATGCTTCTGTATTTTTAATATGCTGAAGGTGTAATATATCGTCTACAACCAGCCACCGCGGTCGTTGTTCTCGCGGGCGATGATGAGATACTCCTTCGTCACTATCTTACCACTCATATCGGGACCACGATCCTCCGGCGGACAACCAGCATAGTAACGCAGTTTTATCCTGCCGACGCCTGGTTTCCGGCAGACGAAATAAATTTCGTGTTCTCCAAAGCGGCCAACCTTATCTATGCCGAGGCGCTTTAGCGTATCCTCATCTATCTCAAAGTCGAGAATCTTAATGCCGAGCTTGCCGTCGCTGATGGTCTCGTTGATATTGATATAGGTAGCTGTGTTGAGTGATGCTGCAATTCTCTTTAAGCCCTGCATACCTGATACTGCATATAGAGCGTCTACCATACCGATACCCATCTTACCACGATAGTCATCCAACACTATCTCCGACACCTTGCCACTATAGGTGTAGACCGTTTTCGAGCCATAGAGACGATGGTCAATATCACTTACCGACGAGCAGATGATGTCGTAGAGGTCGTCATTCGTGAGGCGTATGCCGTGGTCTACGGCCGAGGATAGTGCCAAGGCAGCAACGCCCGAGACATAAGGGCACGCCATAGATGTTCCCGTCATATAGGCGTAGTCCGAGCCATAGAAGGTCTTACCATTGTTATATGGATCGGGCGTCTCGCTTGGAACGGTGGAGAGTATCGCGCCATTAGGGTTTAACACGCCATCGACATACTCAAAGTCGCCACCTGGAGCTGCGATATTACATCCGTAGTGGTAGTTTGTATATCCCGTAGGCAGACCATCTGGGGCATAGGCAGCTACCGATATAAATTGGTTATACGCACCTGGGTAGCTCGTATAGTTAAGACCCTCGTTGCCCGCAGCAAATATTGCCACACCGCCATCCATAACCTCGTTGTCGCTGCACTCAACAAAATACTTGATAGCAGCAATATATATAGAGCCTGTATTCTTCTCATATCCTCCATCGCTAATCCACATAACTGGCTGACCCCACGAGCATTGCAATATTGCAGCGCCCATATCTGCTGCATACTCTATGCCCGCTGCTATTCTCTCATTAGCAACGCCAGTGTTCTCCTGAAATATCTGCACAGACATAATGCGCACGCCGTCGCCATTGCCCGAGCCTCCTGATATGCTTGATATGCCCTCGCCATTGTTATTTACTGCTGCGATGATACCCGCAACGTGCGTACCGTGGCCGACATCACCAGTATAGTTGCCCTCGGAGTCATATCGGATATTATCCCACGATATATTGCCATTTTGCTCAATGGTGTTTAGTCCGTAAATATCATCGACATATCCATTGCCATCGTCATCAACACCCTCAGCACCATTCAACTCCGCTGTGTTAGTCCACATATTGGCTGCAAGGTCGGGATGAGTGTATTTAACGCCCTCGTCAACAACCGCCACTACGACCTTGGGATTTCCCGTAGCATATTTCCACGCCTCGTATGCGTTGATATCCGCACCCGCATAAGCGGTGCTAAATATCTCGCTACTACCCTCGTTGTGCAATCCCCACTGCAGAGGGAGCATAGGGTCGTTGAAAGGCCCACTCTCCGAGCGTGTTGCAGCAACCTCATTCACAGGCACGACATTTACCTCGGGGCGTACAAATGCCGATGCATACTCCACGCGCTCCACCTCCTCCATAGCAGCATAACGCTGGGCTACGCTCTCAACGGGAGTATCCTCCGCAAACTCAACGACAAACCAACGGTGCATACCTCGCTCACGCTTTTTGTCTGCGTTTATCGCCATATTAAAGACGGGGCGCACACTCTCTACACCCAGCTCCTCGGCTACGGCATCCATTGCAACGACACCCGCGCGCGTGGGCGACGAGGCGTTGTGCCACGCATTGGCCGTAGCATCATCGACATAGATAATCAACTCTCCGCTCACGGCCCCATCGGCGTTTCCGATGATTTTATTTACGGGTTTAGATGTGGGTGTTGGTTCAAATGCAGGGTCTTTGACGCACGACACCACTAACACGCCACACAATACAGCGAATAGTATATTATATAAAGTTCTCATAGACACATATTTTTTACATTGCATTTAGACACATTGCCTCGGGTGCTTGCTCCGCAGTTGGAGAAGTATTATAACCCCCTTCGTAGTAGGCTAATGCCTGGTCGTATATCTCGGCAAGGCGCGCTACATCCTCTGTGGAGGTAAGCACATTGTCGCGCGTGAAGAGATACTCCTCGGGGGATGCATAGAAATCGATGTCGCCATCCTCATCCATAACCAAAGCATATAGGCGACCCTTCGCGTTGTACTTAACCCAGAAATAGAAGTGGTTATAGGAGTTAGACTCGTGGTTTCGGAGCATATCGATAATCTCCTCATCGCTCTTACCCCACGTTTGATCCTCAAAGAGGAATGTCGCATATATCATACGAGGCTCCTGGCTAAGGGAAACAGCGACACCTACGGCGCAATAGTCATAGAATTCATAGTCCAGGTCGTAGCAATCGGCATACTTCACGGGGTCGTAGCGGTATAATGCAGTGGCATTGAACGGACCGCATACCTCTACACCCTCAATCTTACTATCTGGCTCACGCTCTGGCTCAGTCCTAAACGGAATCGTTGTCATCTCGGATGTGGCAACCTCGCCGTGGCAACCAAGACATACTATATAATAGTCGGTGTCAGGCTGCAATCTGTAGTTTTCATAATCTGCATTGCCGAATTTGACATCACCATTTTTCACACACTGGTCAGCAATGCGCTGCTTTAATAACTCCTCATCCCAGTCATTATACTCCGCTACAGGCATCACCACAGAGCAGTATCCCTCCATATCGCTTGATGGCGTAACTCCGTATACCACTCTACGGCTATTAACCTCGCCAATCTCCACATCGAATGTAATATCCGAGTTTTGATATATAGAGGTGGTGAAATGTGTAAATTGGGGATATGACACAACCTGCAACAGGCCATCTACAACCTCCAAAGCGTATATCACCAAGCAGTAGCCCTTGTTGGCCCTTAGCTGGAATCTGTGATTATTAAGTTTACCAGAAAAGCTATAGGTTGCCATCATTGCATTAAATCCCTCAATATCTTCAAATATGGCATAATCAATAAATGTCCTATGCCACTCCTCCTTGTAGTGCATAAACATCTCGTCGGGAGTAGCATCGAAAATATCTTTATACTCATAAGTGTCATATCCCTCATAGCGCTCATAGAGTTTGCAGAAATATACCCCATCCCAGCCATTGGGCTTCACGTCGAGCAGAATATCCGAGCCGATAACTGAGTCAACAGTCACCGAAGTTTCATACGATATATCTTTATTAAGTGCCGTCTTGGTTTCGACAATCTCATAATAAACAGGTGTTACCGTACGAACATTCAATCTTCCCCACTTGTTTGTATATGTCTCAATGCCGATGACCACAATACCAAACTTATGACCAGGCTCCATTACTTGACGCTCAAGAACAATCTCTCCCCTACCACCTACATTGTACTCTGTGATAAACTCAAGAATATCGATATCATTATCGATTGCATAATCAACATAGCCCATAACGCCAATGTTCAATAGAGCCCTCTCCGAATCAGCATAGGTTGTGTTTACCCTCCAATCTAAGTCTATGTCGTTGATGGCCTCCACTTGCGCCACATATATCATATCCTTATCCTTGGGCGTAATTGTGGCTTTTATGGTTGCTGTCGTTAGCTCCGTCACCTCGATTTTGAAGTCATCGTTTACAACAACAGGCAGTTGGTTTTCTTCTCGCTTACACGAGGCAAAAAGCAATGCAAATGACAAAATAAAAAACAATCTATTCATAAACTCAAAATTAATATTATTCACCCTAACTAACTTGTTTATATTACCACGTTTTAGCCGTTTTAACGGCATTTACATTTCCGCCTACAAATTTACCCCCCCCCTTGAATTTTCCAAATTTTAGGGCAAGAAAATGCGTTTTGAGAGCTATTTTTTTCTTTCCTCTAACACAAAGTTACTCGGAAAAAGTTTTGCAAAACAAAAAACGACCTACGAATTTTAGTCCGTAAGTCGTTGTAAATCAATATATGTTAAAAATATTTGTTTTACAGCGTAACCCAAAAGTTTTGCACCGCTACTTTTCGAGCATATCTCGAAGGAAAATCGAGAGGTTGGTATCGCTCTCGGTCAATAAAAGATATTATCACCTGCGGGAATAATTAATACCGAATAACTATCTATCTGCAGGCAAGAAATCAAACGACAACCTATTAATTACCTCCTCATTGATGGTCGACTGCAGAAACTCTGCATCTTTATCAGCCTTCTTATACTTGAGTATAAACGAACCAGTTGGATATTTTGCCTTTTGCCTTCCCATCTTTGCTAATAGTTACTACGATATTTTCAGGAGAATAGTGCAAATTTAGTAAGTTTTTAGAAAGTTTATTATGATTTAGCATACTTTTTTGCCTGAAAAGCAATAAAAAATGCGACCCGCAGGCCGCATTAGAAAGTTTTTAATTGTCGTATTTTGAGGTATTTAACGACAAAATACCATTAGTACTCCTCCTCGTTAAAGAAGAAATCATCCTTTGCTGGGTAGTCTGGCCAGATATCCTCGATAGACTCGTAGATATCACCCTCATCCTCAATCTCACGGAGATTCTCCAATACCTCCAATGGCGCGCCTGAACGCTCTGCATAGTCAATCAACTCCTCGCGAGTTGCTGGCCAAGGTGCATCCTCCAACTTCGATGCAAGCTCTAATGTCCAATACATAGTGAATATATTTTAAAGTTTTAGATTTTATATCATAACGGCATTTCTTGCGAAATGAGCGCACAAAAGTATAAAAATATTTTTTATCTCCAACGGAAATGCAAAATTTTATAGCCCTCCATCGCTCAATATCACCCTTTTAGGGTATCCACAGTATCTCCTCCACGCGCAGACGCTCCGTAAGCAATCGGCCAAGGTTATACAAATAGTCAGACAGGCGATTGAGATAGCGGAATACCGACTCATCGACATCCGTAATCTCTGCTGCACGCAACGCAGCGCGCTCCGCACGGCGGCATATCGTACGGCATACGTGGCTCAACGACACTGCACGATGACCTCCAGGAATGGTAAACTTCGTAATGGCAGGAATCTCCGCCTGCATACGGTCGATGGCCTCCTCAAGTTCCACAACGCGCTCCTCGGCGATAGGGGCAACCTTACCCTCGCCACCCTTTCCAATGGCCAATAGCGCAGCGACGCTCATCAACTGCGACTCTATACGGTGTAGCTCATCAACGATACGCTCATTAAGAACACTACCAATGCTATTTACCGCCGTACAACGCTCATCGTGGCACAACGTATCAGCCAAGAGTGCCAAGAAGGCTGTCAACTCATCGACAGTGCCATAGGCCTCAACACGAAGGTCTGTCTTCGAAACGCGCTCGCCACCAATAAGTGACGTAGTACCTTTATCTCCAGTTTTAGTATAAATTTTCATACGCTTCGTTGTTTCACGCCACTACAAGCAGAAGCGCTGTCGTGGCAAGTGGTTATTAAAAACAAGCAGGTAGGTGCGATTATCCACCGTTGTTGAGGGATGCTCGTCAATAATTCGCTGACACACCTCCCAACGTTCGCGGTTGTTATAAGGATTCATAATGCAGAGCGTAGCACCCACCTTACGGGCATAAGCAGCATACTCCTCCAAATGTGTATAATCGACATCCAACGTCGTTACTATAAGATGTGTTTGCGACATCGAATCTATCACCCAGCTATCGTAACTACACACGGTCATAAGATTTGCTATCTCCACACAGCGACGCTCGGGGATATCACACGCCTTAAGACGCGGATAAATATCGCTCGAAAGGTCATACAACTTACGCTGCATAAAGACCTGACGCACAATCTTATATACATAAGGCGAGTGAACACCGTGACCACGGAAATAGCGTGCGCGGCTGATGTACGAGGGCAAGTATGACAAATCCTGCAATCGCTGCTTAAGTGTTCTTCCCGACCTTTTCATATAGCCTACTACTTTTTAAGTTGTCCCGCAAGGCGGCCTGTTGAGAATGCCACCTGCATATTATATCCACCCGTATTAGCATCAATATCGAGCACCTCGCCCGCGAAGTAAAGACCGCTAACGAGCGTAGACTCCATAGTGTACTTATTCACCTCGGAGCAATCCACGCCGCCCGCCGTAACGATAGCAAACTGGAATGGTGCATAGTCCGAGATTGGGAATACCATACCCTTCAAAATCTTCACCAAGCGCAACTTCTCGGCATCGGTAAGTTTGCTAACGTAGGTCTTCGAGTGGAAGTCAACCTCCTTTGCCAATGGCACCACCACCTGCTTTGGCACCAACTTACGCAACAACTCCGAGAAGAACTCGTTAGGTTGCATCTCGGCAATCTCGCGGTCGATACGCGCTAAGAGAGTCTCCTCGTCCAACGCTGGCTTGAGGTCCACGACAATCTTCACGCGCTTCTCGTCAATGATAGCATCCACAGCATCGCGGCTCATACGCAGCGCCACAGCACCCTCGATACCACGCTCCGAGAATCCTAGCTCACCAAACTCCTCCTGAACAAGCTCGTTGTCGACATAGAGCTTCGCACCCACATTCTTCAACAACACGCCGTTCATATACTCCTTCTGTGGGTGTGACGTTACGAGTGGAGTCAACGAAGGACGCACAGGCTCGATATTGTGACCTACCGAGGCTGCGAACTCATAACCATCACCCGTAGAGCCTGTCGAAGGGTAGCTAACACCACCCGTACATACGATAACGCTCTGCGCCTCCTCACGACGCTCAAAGCCACGAGCATTGCGGTAACGCACTCCCGTAACCTTACCTCCCAAGGTCTCGATAGCCGTAACCTCGGTCTTATATGCAATCTTAACACCCTTATCCTCGCAGAAGTCAACAAGAGCATTGGCGATATCCCACGCCTTACCGCTCTTTGGGAATACACGCTCGCCACGCTCAGTCTCAAGTTTCACACCAAGACGCTCAAAGAAACGCACCGTAGCGCGGTTATTAAACTCGGCAAAGGCCACCGAGAAGAAATCCACATTCGTACGCACCTTCTCGAGGAACTCCTCCGCAGGGCGAGCATTGGTAAGGTTACAACGGCCCTTACCCGTAATGCGGATTTTACGTCCAGCCTTCTCCATCTTCTCCATAAGAAGCACCGAGTGGCCATTCATCGCAGCCGTACCCGCAGCCATAAGGCCCGCAGCACCTGCGCCAATAACTATAACATCGTATCCCATAAAACTCTATTGTTTCAACAAATATACAAAAATTTCTGTTCCCACTCGACTATTTATCATACTTCTTTCTCAGGCGTGTGATACCATCGATGAAGCATAGTGGGTGTGTTGGCGCACCAGGGAGCCAAAGGTCTACGTGATACTTATCGAAGAAGCTACGGTCTACGGCCTCGCTCTCGGCGAACAAACCGCCCGAAACAGCCTCCGAGCCTGCGATAACCAAAATCTTTGGCTCGGCGATAGAGTTATAGCAGATGTCAAGAGCCTCGGCCATATTCGACGATATAGGACCTGTAAGCACCAAGCCATCGGAGTGACGTGGCGAGGCGGTGAAGCCTACACCATAGCGACCAAAGTCGAAGTTTACGTTTCCCGTAGCGTTAAGCTCCATCTCTACCGAGCAGTCGCCACCCGCCGAAACCTCACGCAACTGCAACGCCTTACCAAAGTACTTCGCAATCTCGGGACGAATAACCGACGTATCGAACTTTGGGGCAGTCTGACCAGCCTCCACAACGAGGTCCTCGCGGCGTGTAGCAGCAAGACGATGCTCGTTTGTAAACTTGATATTCTTAGGTGCGCACTTCTGGCACTCGCCACAGAACATACAACGTCCCATATCGAGTGTGAACGGAGCAACGGTGATAGCTCCCGTAGGGCAAATCTTCGCAGCACGCTCTACGTCGCTCTTATCCTCCGTGTCGGTAAGCAGTGGGAAGCCACGAAACTCCTCTGTGAGGGTTACAGCATCCAAATCGGGAATATATTGCCAGCCGTGGCTGTGTAGTATCTTTGCTTTTCCAAATAACATACTCTCAAATATTTAGTCCGCACCCGACTATAAGTCGTGACCGCAGTATGAAAGGTTAAAACTCTTGTTGTTGATAGGGAAATCGGAAATACCCTCCGAGCGTACCGCAATGGCAAGGCCCAACCAGTTGTGAACACTTGGGTCCTTAATCTTATACTTTGCGATATTTCCCTGATTATCTGTAAGTGCTACGTGGCAAATCTCACCGCGCCAGCCCTCAACAAGCGAGAACGACAACGCCTCGGGTGCCAACTCTGCCTCGTAGTCTGGTGCTGGGATATTCTCATCTGGAGTGTACTCCGCCAACGCACGCTCGATGTAATCGGCACTCTGAAGCACCTCATCCATACGTGTTCCGAGGCGCGACATAACATCGCCATCGTGCTTAAGAATCGCCTCGTGCTTAATCTCGGCGTAATAGCCCCAAGGGTGTGTAGCACGCAAGTCACGCAAAAGACCACTTGCACGTGCCGCCTGACCTACACCTCCGATGCGCTCCATCTCGCTCTTTGGCACAAGACCACACTGCTCGAAACGTGCAAGCAACGTACGGTCATCGAGGATATCCTCCCTAACCTCATTATAGCGGCGACGTACATCGGCTACGTTCTTGCGAATCATAGCAATCTTCTCCGAAGTTAGAGGGTGGTTGCTACCACAAGGGCGGATAACACTCTTACCGAAACGGTTACCACACCACGCCTGTGAGGTGTTGATAGTTACGGTACGCAACGCCTCGCAAGCAACCTGATAGAGTTGGAAGCCGATATCGGTAGCCAACGCGCCTGTATCGGCAAGGTGCATCGCAATACGCTCCAACTCGATAGCAATCATACGCTCGAGGTTCAACGCCTTCGAAGCCTGCTTACCCGCCAACTTCTCCACAACCTCGACATACGCCGTAGAGTGACCTACGGCCGTATCTCCCGCCGTAGACTCCGCCAAAAGCGTCTGACGCAAGCGGTTCTGGTTACGCACCATCTCTCCCTCGACGCCACGGTGCTGATATCCGAGCGCAATCTCAAGGTGCAACACCTGCTCACCATCGCAGATAAAGCGGAATGCACCTGGCTCGATGATACCTGCGTGGATAGGGCCTACGTTAACCTCGTGAAGCTCCTCACCGTCGATGGTATAGAATGGATAGCTCTCCATCGTAGAGTTCTTATCTCGGCGGTCGTGGCTGAAGCGCAAAGGCTTAAGCCAAGGGTGTGAGTCGAAAGGTATGCCATAGAGCTCGTGCATCTCACGCTCAAATGGGTGAAACTGCGGATGAATGGCAGAGAGTGATGCCAAGCCCTCAGCATAGTAATCTGGTACAAATGATGTAATAAGCACCTCCGAAGTCTGATCATCAAGCAGAATCATATAGAACTTAAGTCCCTCTGTAATCTCCACCGCAAAGTAGTGACCTACGTGGTAGCGGGCATCAGCCATACGCTCCTTAAGGTCGTTATAGAGGTCGACATACTCCACAACGGGGATATCCTTGATAGCCACCGCCGTAGCTCTGTTGTCTGTGATATGATATAGTTTCATAGTATTACTCGATATTAGTTATAACATCAATGGCATCGCGCACGAAATCAGGCTGCCATACACCCACTACGATTGCCACAGCAAGAAGCACCGTAGCCAAGTACGACAAGCGGCGATTTACAGCCGAGAGGTGCAACTCATCCTGGTTAGAGTGGTAGCCAAGGCGCAACGAACGGCCCCAGATAGAGTAGATTACAACACACATAAGTATGAGCATCGCAATGAGCAACCACCAACTACCCACCGATACAATCTCCGAGAATATCATAACCTCACTAATGAAGAGTGGCGATGGTGGGAAGGCCAACAGCACCAATGTTCCGAGTGTAAAACCAATAGCACCCACACGATTGATATTCATATAGTTACCGATGCGGTTGATACTATAACTATCGTACACGTGGCGCATAATACCCACCTGGAAGAACATCGAACTCTTAACCAACGTGTGGCACATAACGTGGAACACTGCAGCCCACAACGCCACGCCACCAATACCCATACCGATAGCCACGATACCCATATTCTCCACCGTAGAGTATGACAAGAAACGTTTGTAGTTATTCGTGCGGCGCAAGAACATAGCTCCTACTGCCAACGACAAGATACCAATAAGAATCAGCAGATGACGCGCCCATACAAACACCTCGCTTGCTGCGGCATACAACGAGTAGATGCGATAGATAGATACGAAACCCGCGTTTACGAGTGCCGTAGAGATAAATGCTGAGGCAGGAGCAGGAGCAGCATAGTTAGCATCCACACCTACGGTGTAGAGTGGGAAAATCTCCATCTTACAGCTATAACCCACAACGATAAGCAAGAACGCCACCTTGAGGTAGAGCGTGTTGCCCTCTGCGATAACCTCCTTCAACGAAGCGTAGTCCAACGCGCCGTGGTGAGCAACTGTAGAGAGTAGCAAAATACCGAGATATGCCATTGCAATACCCGTAGAACATACGAAGACATACTTCCACGTAGCCTCCAACGACTGCTTAAACTCACGGTGGTAGATAACACCCGCCGAGCAGATTGTGGTAGCCTCGAGGAATACCCACGTCATAGCCACGTTATCGGAGTAGTAGACACAGCTAATAGCCACGGCCAACAACATCAACAACGTGTAGTAGGTCTTATACGAGGTAATAGATACATTCTCAGCCTTTAGGTACGACGACGAGTGAACGAGCGTGAAGCCCAACACCGCAGTCATAAGTATGTGGAACACTATGGCAAGGGTGTCGGTGCGGAAGATGTAGAGCATAACGCTATCTACCCTACCGAACACAAGAAGCAGCGCAATGGCTACCACCTGAACGCCAAAGAAGAGACCAGCAAGGATATGTGTGGCGCGCTCCGAGCGAACTGCCAAAGGAGCCACAGCAAGCAACAATGATACTATAATATATATAAGCATTTCCATCGTGGTTAGTCTTTAATAGAGGTTAGAGCATCGGTTTCATCGGTATGAATCTCATTATCCATACGCTGGAGGAACATACCGAGGATTACAATCGACACAAGGATATCGAGCATAATGGCAAGGTTGATAAGCAGTGGGAACTCAACACCGATAGCCATCGAGAGCATAAACACGCCATTCTCAATTACGAGGAAGCCGACCAAGTGTGCGAAGATTCGCTTACGCATAACAATAAGAATCAATCCCGAGAGCAAGGCGTATAGCGACACACCGAAGAATATCATATCGGTACGCTCATCGGCCATATAGTAGGTTATGGTGCAGCTTGCAACAAGCGCAATGATAGACATTACCAACGCACCAAACTGCGACGATGCGGAGTGTATGCGGTTAATCTTCGTACGCTTGATGACATAGAGCAAAATAGCAGGAATGACAATAGCCTTGAAGATAAGCGTCTCAACCACGATGAAGCCCAACTCCACAGGGTGGAAGGAGTGCATACGTGCGATAGCGATACCAAAGAGCAACAAGCCCTGAATAGCGAGTATCGTAGTCTGATTACGGAAGCGGTCAGCTATCGAGAGATAGATGAGCGTCAACACGTAGAGAATGATTAGGGATAGTATCATAGCTCGATTAAATTTCGATGTTTTGGATTAGCAAGAAACCTGTCAACAATACGAGTGCCGACATCGCCACAATCGTAAGGATGAAGGTGATGTTTCGTGAGAGCTTGTTACGCGCACGCAACGACTCCACAACACCCACCGACACTCCTGTGATAAGGATTGCCAAAGGCGCTGCAAACCACCAGTGGAACGACATCGCAACAGCAATGGCATTAGCAGCGATAACGGCAAAGATAGCATTCTTCAACCAGCCCGCGATATGGATAAGTCCCATATCCACGCCCGAGTAGTCAAGACACATAACCTCGTGAATCATAGTAAGCTCGAGGTGCGTCTTTGGGTCGTCAACAGGCACGCGGCCCGCCTCGATAATCATAATCACCACAAAGACGTATGCCACCATAAGCAGCACAATCGTAAGGTTCATATCGAGCTCCTGTGCCGTAGAGAAGATATCGGCAAACGACGAGTAGCCGCAGAAGAGCGCCAAGGTTGCCAAGCCCATCATAAGTGCAGGCTCCACCAACGCACCATAGAGAGCCTCACGTGCAGCACCCATACCCTCGAACGAGCTACCAGTATCCATCGCCGCAAGGATAATCGCAACGCGCGACAGAGCCAACAAGTAGGCTACAAAGATGATATCGCCGTGAAACGAGAGCAATGGCTCAAGGTCGGCAACAGGAATAAAGAGAAAGGCCAACAGCGCAGCTCCGAGGTAGACCGTAGGAGCGATGCGGAAGAGCGCCGTAGTAGTTGTAGAGTAGACCGCACCCTTACGTAGTTGTAGGTTTACGTTATAGATGTGCTGGAAGAAGCGAATACCCTTTCTTCCCGCGAGCAATGCTCGTGTACGGTTGATGACGCCCGTAATAGAGAGCGCAACAACAACCATTAGCAATGTATTTAGCAGTTTTACCAACATAATTTTCCGAAGTTAGGATTATAGAATACCTACAATTGAAAGGATAAGCACCGCAACGAAGAAGGCCAATGCGAAGGTGATATAGTTGTTAACACGGCCAGTACGTAGGTACATAACCCAGTCGTTGATGCGGTGCATCATCTTAACCCACCACAAGCCAAGCAACGAATCTACCTTATCCTTATGCTCGATACGATAGTTATGTGGCGATGGGAATATCTCACCCTTATCCACCGCACGACCATCCACGGCATCCTTCATAAGAGGCTTACCGATGCTCTCCAAGCCCTCCGAGAAGGACTCACCTGTGTACTGCATACGAGTGTTTGTTGCCGTGAAGCCACAACCCCACGTTGGGCCCTGCTCAATCTTACGCTCGCTCTGAAGCTTATGCTTAAGGGCGTAGAGCAACAATACGATAGCCACAAGTACCCACGCCACAGCACTCAACGACTGGAGTGTTGGAGCAAAGTGGTTCACGGCGATGCTATTATCCGCACCCGAGATTGCCTCTGCAACGATAGCCACAGGGCGAATAGCAAACTGTGGGAATAGACCAATAAAGAGGATAAACGCCGCAGGAATTGCCATAGCACCGATACGAAGGTTATCCACCTCGGTAGACTCCGCAACGTGATGCGAACGTGGCGAGCCGAGGAACACAACGCCATAGAGCTTCGTGAATGCCAAAACCACGATACCACCAATAAGCGAGAGTGCGATGATACCAGCGATAGAGTACAACACCTCGTGACCATCGCTAACGCCGTTGAACATACCGATGTAAATCAACAACTCCGACACAAAACCATTCAACGGTGGGAGTGCGCAGATTGCAACCGTAGCGAACAACATTAAAATAGCGGTAACGGGCATATGCTTTGCCAAGCCACCCATCTGATTCATCTTCGTGGTGTGCATCATCGAGTAGATGTTACCCGCGCTGAAGAAGAGCATACTCTTGAAGAGCGAGTGGTTAACGGTGTGCAACAATGCGCCACACAAACCACACATACCGATAAGGTCGCTACCCGCAGCGTGACCTACGGCTGCGATACCCAAACCAATGAGGATAACACCAATATTCTCGATACTTGAGTATGCCAACAGACGCTTAACGTCGTTCTGCATAGCGGCGAAGATTACACCCCACAAACCTGTTACGATACCCGACAACAAAACGATAAGACCGATATCGTAGAGCAATGCCGTATTGCTATCAATAGCCTGCATAAGACGCATAATACCATATACACCCGTCTTAATCATCACGCCCGACATAATAGCCGAGACGTGCGATGGAGCTGCTGGGTGCGCCTCTGGAAGCCAGATGTGCATAGGGAAGATACCCGCCTTCATACCAAAGCCGATAAAGAGAATCACGAACAACGGAAGTGGTGCCTCCATCTTGAAGTAATCCTCAACAGCCGAGAAGTTTGCCGAGCCTGTAACGTTATACAGAAGCACAAAACCTACCACAAGGAACATAAAGCCAATATGCATCATAACCAAGTAGTTGAGTGCCGCACGACGCACATCCTGACGGTCTGCCTCGAAGAGTATGAGGATGAACGATGCGATGGTCATCAGCTCCCACGAGAAGAGGAACGAGAAACCACCGCTCGACATCACCACAAACATCATCGACACCACGAGCAACACAAGCGCTGTGTAGTGCAACGAGAAGTGTGCGGGCGAAAAACGCTTCATATATCCCGCTACATAGCCTCTCGAGTAGAGTACCGTAGCCATAGCCGCAACGGATATAATCAATAAAAATAACGAGGAGAGCTTATCTACGACAAAGCTCTCGGCGCCAAACATCGGAGTGGAGAATGATGCAATAGTAACCGCATCTCCACTAAATGCCTTAACGACGAAGGTCAAAGCTGCAATAGCGGTAGCTGCAATAGTAGCCGTAGCAACCCACACCTTATGTCGCAAAGGTGTAAGGAAAATAGCCACTATGACAACTAACGCTGCCAACAAAGTGTAGAAATACATCATCTATTTTATTTGAGTTATAGCTTGTTAATGGTCGAGGTAACAACCGTTGCTACCACAGCTGCGGTCTCCGTACGCAGACGCTCCTTACCCAGCGAGATAGCCTTAAATCCATTTTCGAGTGCAAAGTTAATCTCTTCTTCCGAAAAATCACCCTCTGGACCTATTAAAATTAGGGTATTGCCCCCTTTTTTAAGTAACTTTCCCAAATACTCCCTTTCGCCCATAGCATCGTTGCAATGTGCGATAAACTTTTCACCCTCGAACGGCATCGCCACAACATCCCTAAAACGAGTCATAGGATGAAGCACCGGATGGTAGGCTTTTAGCGACTGTTTTACTGCCGAGGTGATAACTTTCTCCTCGCGCTCGTCCTTTATCTGTCTACGCTCGCTGTGGTCACACTCCAAAGGATATACCTCCGAAATGCCCACTTCGGTCGCTTTTTCTAAAAACCATTCGAAACGATCGATATTTTTTGTTGGTGCTACAGCCATAGTCAATCCATAGGTCATTTTCTCGTACTCGGGCGTAGTCTCCACCACCCTAACCACACAATGTTTTACATTGTCACTCACCACGTTACAGCGATACATATTACCTTTTCCGTCGGTCAGATGAAGCTCATCTCCCACGCGCATACGTAGCACTCTGATACAGTGTTTCGACTCCTCCTCAGGCAAAGTGTACTCTGGGAGTGTAATTTCTGGAGCATAAAAAAGTTGCATTGCCAATAATTTTTTTAACTTTGCAAAGTTAATTAAAAAATATTAAGGATG
>JADBON010000097.1:0-5386 GCA_015656305.1 Alistipes sp. | reverse complement strand
TCCTGCATCATACGGTATGACCGACACAATGGGTCGTATGCATTCTGACGCACAGTTTGCAGGTTCTTCATCAGTTCCAGCACACGTTGAGATGATGGGCTTCCTCGGTATGGGTAACAACCCAATGGTAGGTGCAACTGTGGCGATTGCGGTAGCTATCCAGCAGGCAATGAACTAATTTCTTGTGATAAGGGGTCATTCTCGGCCTCTCAATCATTAGCCCGAATGGGACGTACACAAAGTACTACCCATCCGGGCTATTTTCATATTGAGACCAAGCTTAACCCCTTCTGACAAGAAATTGCCGTGCGTTCCCATCCGCTCTTTCTCTTTATTCGCAGCACATTAGCACCACTCTGCCAGGAAATCACAACTCATTGCTCATTTTGCAATGTAAGGCAAATATCGAGGGCTGAGAACAGCCCTCGATAAACTCAATAAATCAGCCATTTGAACACTCCAAGATATCCATTAGAAGGCGGCGCTCGATATCCTTGTGTGAGGGTGCGAATTTGTATGCAAGCTCTTCGGGGCAACCCTGCTCAATGAGTTGCTCAATGAAATAGGAGCGTATTACTATAGCTCGTATCTTGGATTCGTGTATCTCCAAAGTCTCGGGAATAGTACAGACGAGTTCTTTGAGGTTCTCGTTCATAGATATGATATACTCCTCTCTATGGTTTTGTCGACTGCACTCCGCCTTGATACACTCCAAAAGTAGGTCGAACATAACCTCAATAGGAACTTCAAACTCCTCCTCATCATTGTAGTGCCATACAGTTTTGGCAAATAGCATTCTAATATCTGCTGTGAGCTGGCTTGATAGCTGGTATTCGCCTTGCGCCTCATTTTCAAGATAGTCAGTCAGGGCGACAAGCTTCTGCATCGTAGCCTCATATAGCAATGTAGGGTTGCTCGATGTGAGTCTGTTCCATAAATCTTTCTTAAGGGTAAATAACTCTTTCATAACCAAACTATTAATTAACTGAGGTTTAATGATATCGTTGTCTTTGGCGTTACACGTGGCAGTAGCATTGTACGGTTTCTGCTGTGATACGCTCGTCGCTTAGTATTATTAGTCGCTCCACAATATTATGTAATTCACGTATGTTGCCTGTCCAGGCATAGTGTGATAACAAGTCGATGGCATCTGCGTCGATATGTTTTATGTTCATCTTATGGTGTGTACATATCTCGGATATAAAATGCTCGGTCAGGAGGCGAATGTCACCTTGACGTTCGCGTAGAGGAGGCACATTAATCTCGATTACGCTTAGTCGGTGGTATAGATCTTCGCGGAAATTACCACGAGAAATCTCCTTGCGCAGATCTTTATTCGTAGCAGCAACAACGCGCACGTTTACAGGTATATCTACGTCGCCTCCGATGCGCGTAATCTTATTCTCTTGCAGCGCTCGGAGCACCTTGGCTTGTGCTGATAGTGACATATCGCCAATCTCGTCGAGGAAGAGAGTGCCGCCATCTGCAAGTTCAAATTTGCCTTTGCGCTGCTTTATGGCTGATGTGAAAGAGCCTTTTTCGTGTCCAAATAGCTCGCTTTCAATCAATTCAGAGGGTATCGCCGCGCAGTTAACCTCGACAAAGGGTGCTGCATAGCGGTTGCTTTTAAAGTGCATCCATCGTGCTACCAGCTCTTTACCTGTACCATTTTCACCGAGGATGAGTACTCGTGCATCTGAGGGTGCTACTTTTTCGATTAGTTTACGTACGCGCTCAATAGCGTCAGATGCACCAAGTATTGGCGTCATCTGTGCGTTGCCCTTTTTTGATACGAGCTTACGACTGCGCGTAGGCGCTCCGTCACCTTTTCCAGATAGGCTTTGCAGCGAGAATAGTAGTCGGTTCATATCTATTGGAGTGGAGAGGTAGTCGATAGCCCCAAGTCGTAGTGCCGCAACAGCGGACTCGACACTTGGTCTATTGGCGATGACAATTGAGGGGATTTTTATCTCTTCTGATAGTAATTCGCTGTCGATTACTGTAGCATCAAAGTCTTCCTTATTGCAGAGGTCTATCGCCTGCGACAGATTCTCGGCTTCGGCAGTAGCGATGTTCTCAAAATTGAGACGCTCGCGCAAAGAGTTGAGCATACCCTTTGATGATGATAGAAGTAAGATCTTTGTCATAGTCAACTATTGTGAATGTTTCGTGTGTATTTATCTCTTTAACCAAAACTAATTGCTCAATTATTGATTGATTATTGCGAAATATTTTGTATATTTAAAATATAATTTATAATTTTGTTTCGAATTATTGCGTTATTGATGATGCAAAGATAATATATTGAAAATTATTTCCAAATAATATTTCAATTATTTTTCAATAAAAATTAATATTTTTTCTTTATAGTGGTGATATTAATCAATAAATATCAATTATAATATGGTGGATATTAAAGCTTTAATGTTTGATAAATCTCTATCACAAAGGAGATTAGCTGAGATAATGAATACTTCACAATCTGAGGTGTCGCAGATTGCTAACTCCAAGCGACGAATGCTTCGTAAACATATTGATGGATTGATTGATTATTTTGGAGAGGAGATAGTATCTCAATATATGGTCTCTGAAAAGCCTCAGGTTGACTATGTGGATGATTCGAACTCTACGGCAGCCACTTTGGTTGCAGAGGATGATGCGCAATCTTCCAAAGAGGAAAATAACATTCCTGTTTTACCTGGGGAGATTATCAATCGCCGCAATCTCGATATTTATAAGTATATCCAGAACAATGGTTCAGAGTTGATATCTATTGACCCGAGATCGTTGGTCGAGGGTGCGGAGTTTGCTATGGAGATACTCAAGGACTCAATGTCCCCCGATATAATGCAGGGAGATATTGTATTTCTCAAGTTTCTACCCAAGACTGCGAAGCTTCATAGCGGGGCTATGTATTTTATCGACACACCCGCCTATGCTGGTGTAATTCGCGATGTCTATATTGAGGGGGATATAATGACATTGAGGGCGCGTAACCCAAAGTATGGAGATATTGTGCTTGATTTGGAGGAGGATGACATTACGGCGGCAAACATTATTGGTATTTTTCGCAAAAATTTCACATCCTCATACTCGCAGATTGAGGCAGTACGCCAGAAGAAGGATGAGCAGATTGATCAGTTTCTTGCAAGTAGTTCAAAGCTAATTGAGGAGATACAGCGACGAGGTGACCGCGTTGATAGACTTATTGACAAGATAATGGAGAAAGAGTGATGCCTTATCTATGAGATTTTCACCCCCCCCACGTATATAGGTTATAATATCGTAAAATAAAAACATCCGCATCACTGTGATGCGGATGTTTTGTTATAGTGTGGTGGTGTCTTAGAAGCAGAAGCCTGCGCCGACGTAGAATACGCCTGTGTGCGCCTTATATTTGTAGTCATCGACCTGTTCGCCAGTGTAACGGTTGAGCAGACCAAAGTTGTAGCCCACTTTTACATTAAACCTCTCGGCGATGGTGATACCCGCGCCAAGGCCAATCTTAAGGTCGAAACGGCCGTAGTCGCTATCCTCATAGTTGCTTGTCTTTACGGTAGTGTTGTCTGCAGATGCCTTGATAGTTGAGGTGAGACCTACTGAGAACACAGGGCCTGCGAAAGCGTGTACGCTGAGCTTCGAAGGGAGAATCTCATAGCCATACTTAACGTGTACGGGGATGTCGAGGTAGTGTTCGGTGAGGCTTGCGCGTGTCTTGATACCAAGTATCTCCTCCTGCTCGGCCTCTGCACCAAAGGTGTAGCGAAGACCTGGCTCGATGCCAAGTGTTCCCCATTTCTTATTTAGGAAGTTAAAGCCGTAGGTAGCCTCGACATAGAAGCCATTGAGAGATTCATCATCCGACTCATCGGCAAGAGTAGCTGTGGTGTTTAGAAGGTTGTAACCGACGCCCACGCCCAGCTGAGCCTTGGCATCCACTGCGATAAACATAGCCGCAGCTACAAGAATAAAGCAAATCTTTTTCATAATACACATTTGGGGTTAATGGTTAATTAAGTAACACAAAGGTAGTAATAAAAAACCAAATTCCAATCTTTAGTAGTTGCTTTTTACTTTTGGCGATGTGGTGATGTTATCATTGTTAATACCCAATTGGGTTACGTGTGGTGGTTAGATGCTCCGAGTCGCAGTGTCGGCATAGAGCGTCGAGAGATAGCTCCTCGCCCGAGAGGATGCGGTCGACAACACTCTTACGCGCGACATTCTCAATCTGTCCGCCGCTGAAGTCATACTTCGATGCAAGTGCCGTAGCGTCATCCGCCGTGAGCCCCTCAATCATAGATTGCCAGATGGCGCACTTCGCCTCGCGGGATGGCTTATCGAACTCGATTTTGTAGATAAATCGGCGCTCGAAGGCCTTGTCGATATTCGACGTGAGGTTTGTGGTGGCAATGAGGATGCCGTCAAGTTTCTCAATCTCCTCGAGGATGATATTCTGGATGGCATTCTCCATCTTATCCACCGAGCGCGAGACGTTGCGAAGGCGTTTGCCGATGATGGCATCTGCCTCGTTGAAGAGTAGGATAGGGGCAACCGAGGACTCCTCGACGAGTTTGCGGTAGCGTGTGAAGATTTGCTTGATGTTCTTCTCGCTCTCGCCAACCCACATACTCTTAACCTCCGAGATGATGACCTGCATAATGTCGCGTCCCGTAGCGCGAGCAATCTGCAATACGGTCTCGGTCTTGCCAGTACCTGGGGAGCCGTGGAAGATGCAGGCAAAGCCGCTGCGGAAGCCCTGACGCTTAAGCTCACTGCGCACCTCGGCGAAGCGCTCTGGTTGTAGGAGCGTTGTTAGGCGCTCTATGGCCTGCTTTTCGCGTGGGTTGTAGAATAGCTGCTTCGGAGTAATCGAGCTATGTTCTATCGTATCCTTGGACTTTGCGGGTGCCACTTCAAGTTCCAATTCGCCGAGCATAGTGCCTATAACCCAGGGTGTTAGCTCATAGCTATCCTTCATCCTTCGCTCCGAGGATTGTGCGACGCGGAAGAGCTCGTTGCGTAGCAGTGGGTTTGTGCCCGTCGACAACGACTTACGCTGGTTGCGGTAGACCACCTGACTGCCATATAGCTTCTTGAAGTTCTCCGTTTCGATAGTCTCATAGCCATCGCTTACGACCATATTGCAAGCCCACCAGAAGAGCATCTTGTTATCTTTGTCGAGGTCGCTACCCTTGGTCAGAAAGCGCTTCAAGAAGGGAAGCTCCTTATGCTCCTCGATGAGAGCCTCGATGCGGTTGCATAGCGTGTCGTAGTCTATTCTGCTGCGGCAACGTGCCACGACAACCTCGTCAAGTTCTGTGAACCACTCGTCGATGGTGTTGATAACCACGGGTGTGATAACAATAGGGTGGTTCTCCTGGAG
>JADBON010000029.1:0-9590 GCA_015656305.1 Alistipes sp. | reverse complement strand
CATACGCCACATCATCCTCTCTCCATACTCCATAGCTCGCTCATCGGGCAGGAATGTCGCCGTGTGCGAGCCTCCCGAGGCCTCACCAACACCGAGGCGATAGAACAACGATGGGTAACGCTCCGTATAGTAGCCGAAATCCTCGGCCATAGGGATACGTCCCATCTCCTTTACCACAACACCCTCATCCTGCGCCACTATCATAGCCTCATAGGCGAGCATAATATCATTATTAACGCTTGGATAGCCACGGCTGATATCCACTCTTACCTCAACGCCATACTTCTGCTCCACCGCGCGAGCATTGGCATCCAAGAGCGAGTAGATACGCTCCCTTTGCTCGCGGGCAAAGGTGCGCATAGTACCCTCGGCATAGACCTCCGAAGGTATGACATTCGTAGCACCCTCGGCAATGACCTTACCTATGGACACAACAGAATCGGGGTTATTGAGCGATGTGGTGCGTACCACCATATCTGCCATCGCCGTAACCGTATCGTTTATATCCGCCCTACGTGCTGCGTGACCACCACGGCCACTGACATAGAAGCGTAGCTCATCGTTCGACGCCATAAAGACTCCAGGGCAGATGCCAACCTCGCCAACGCCAAGGCGAGCATCAACGTGCTGGCCTATAACCGCCGCAACATCATATCCCTCAAAAGGGTTCTCCTGCAACACCAACGAAGCACCGCCAGGGTTTAGCTCCTCGCCAGGCTGAAAGATTGCGAACAACGTTCCCTCAAAATTGCGTTCACGATTCAAACGGCTCAACACCCCATAGAGCATTGCAGCGTGCATATCGTGGCCACAGGCGTGCATAACACCCCTATTCTGTGAGCGATACTCCACCTCATTCTGCTCCTCGATAGGTAGTGCGTCGATGTCGGCACGAAGCACAACGGCACGCTTCAGGTTTCCCTTCGCACCCTCGACCTTTGCCAAGACTCCCGTGCCCGCAATAGCGCGACACGCAATACCCTCCTTCTCGAGAGCCGAGAGGATAAAGGCCTGCGTCTTATGCTCCTGGAACGATAGTTCGGGATGCTGGTGGATATGTCTACGAAATTCTATGCTGTTCATAATCCGCTATTTGCGAGGTTTATAGTGGCGTGCCATCTGCGCGATGCTACGTGTGTACTCCGCCGTAGTGCCACAGCAACCACCGACGATACTCAACAGACCACGCTCGGCAGCCGCACGTAGCGTCTCGGTATGCTTCTTCACCGTCTCGGGATACTTTCCCTTCGCATCAGGTATACCTGCCGATGGGGCAACGTAGGTAGGAAGCGACGTATAGCGTGTCAAAAGTTCGAGGTTATCTACCACATTCTTAACACCATACGAACAGTTAAAGCCAATAGCCAGAGGCTCGAACTTCGCAACATCCTCGACATACTTCTCTACCGAGCGACCCGACGAGAGCAAGCCTCCAATCTTCGACAACGTAGCAGAGAAGATAATAGGACGCTCCGCAGCCACCTCGCGGCATACCTCCGCAGCAATCTCCGCATTACGCACATCGGTGATGCTTTCGATAAGGAAGATATCAACACCCTCCTTGTCGAGAGCCACGATAAGACGGCGATACGACTCACGCAACTCCTCCTCGGTAAGGTCTACGGCAAGCGAGATATTGCGTGTTGAAGGGCCAATGGAGCCCATCACGAAAATCTCCTTCTCACACTCCTTACGCGCCTCGTTGATAGCCGCCATCGTAGCCGCCACAACCTCCTCGGTGGTAACTTCCACGCCACAAGAGCGTAGCGACAGCGGGTCGCTGAGGAAGGTATTGGTAGTTAGCAGCGTAGCACCCGCCTTGATAGAGGCGCGATACATCTCCACAACACGCTGTGGCTCCGAGATAGCAACCATCTCGGGAAGAATATCACGACGTGCGCCCGTAAGCGTAGTGCCAATTGCCGAATCCTTAACTATGATATGGCGCTCGAGAATCTCCCCGATGCGCTCCTTAACATTTGCCATATATTGCTACTTTATAATTTCTATCTCAAATAGTTTGTTCCAATCCTTACCCGTAACGTAGAAGTGTCCCGACTGAGGGTTATAGGCTACACCATTGAAGGCCTCAGCCTCGGGGTTATCCGTCAACAGACTACGTAACGCAGGGAGGTCGACATATCCCACCACAACGCCCGTCTGAGGATCTATCTCCACGATAGCATCCGTAAGGTAGACATTTGCCCAGATGTGGCCATCAACCCACTCCAACTCATTAAGCATATCGAGTGGACGGCCATCCAACGTAACACATATAGAGCCATTGGTAGCAAAATCCACGGGGTCGACAACGCGTATTGTCGAGGTGCCATCCGACATATACAGTCTCTGGCCATCGGTGGTAATACCCCAGCCCTCGCCACGATACTTTATCTCGCGCAGAGGCGCTCCCTTCGCATCGTAGACATAGGCCTTATGTGACTCCCACGTAAGCTGATAAATCTCGCCACGGAAGTGTGTTATACCCTCGCCAAACTCATCGTTAGGGAGCGACGCAACGACATCTACCCTACCCGACGCAAGGTCTATGCGCTGAAGGTGCGAGCGGCCATACTGTCCTGTACCTTCCCACATTACGCCATCCACATACTCCAAACCTTGGGTATAGCTACGCGACGAGTGGGGATACTCCGCAACAACACGATAGGTGTACTCCTGGGCGAGAGTTACCTCGGTGCGTTTATCGTTGTCGTTATCGCTCTTTGCCGTAGATGGCGCACCACCACACGCCACCATCATAAGCGCTACAAGTGCCACCATCGAAGATATATCTCGAAACATTCTCATACTTATGTTATATATAACCTTGCAAAGTTAGTCATTTTTGAGGATTTTTCATATCTTTGGGCAAAATATTCGCGCTATGATTTATCATATAGATATCACTTCTTCGACAAACGACCTCGCCCGCGAGCCACAATACCATCATATGGATGTTATCTGGGCGGAGCATCAGACCTCCGGTCGCGGACAACGAGGCCACTCGTGGCATAGCACCGAGGGTGAGAATATCACCTTCTCGGTTGTGCTAACTCCCTCATTCTTACCCATTATCGAGCAGTTCCTACTCTCGGAGATTGTTGCCCTTGCACTGGTCGATACGCTTGCCCACTTCGGCATTGAGTGTCGCATAAAGTGGACAAACGATATATATGCCAAGGATAACAAAATTGCGGGTGTGCTGATAGAGCATTCGCTCTCGGGCGAGAGCATAGCACGCACCATCGTGGGCATCGGTCTGAACATCAACCAGCGAGAGTTCCCCGCCGAGATTCCAAACCCTACGTCTATGGCTCTGGAGCGTGGCACGACGTTCAACCGCGAGGAGGTGTTAACGCACTTTGTATCAACACTTAACAACCTATACACAGCGCTTGAAAATGGCGACAAGGAGGCTATCGAGAAGCGCTATATCTCGACGATGTATCACCTCGCCGAGGAGCATACCTATGCCTACCCTACGGGCGAACATTTCCGAGCTACGATACGTGGCGTGCGCCCCTCGGGACACCTAATCCTCCAACACACGGATGGCACGATAGGTGAATATGCCTTCAAGGAGGTGGAGTTTGTACTGCGACATAAGGGGCAAAAATGAAAAAAATCGTAAAAAATTTTTCATTACCACAAAAAAAATATATATTTGTAGTTGCAAAACTATGACAACTAAACAATAACAACTTAATACAAAGAATTACTATGGCTAATGTACCTGCTAATTTGAAGTACTCTAACGACCACGAGTGGTGCCGTGTAGAGGGTGATGTTGCCGTTATCGGTATTACTGACTATGCTCAGTCACAGCTTGGTGACATCGTTTTCGTTGACGTTCCTACCGTAGGTGAGAACATCGAGGCTAACGAGGTATTCGGCTCTATCGAGGCTGTTAAGACTGTATCTGACGCTTTCTCTCCAGTAAGCGGCGAGGTTATCGAGTTCAACGAGGCTGTTGAGGCTGACTCTTCACTCGTAAACAAGGATCCATACGGCGAGGGTTGGTTGGTTAAGATTAAGATGTCTAACCCTGCTGAGGTTGAGGAGCTTTTGGATGCTGCTGCATACGAGGCACTCATCGGATAATTCATAAAGAGAAGTGGTCGCAGACCTACTGCCCCGAAGGGAAATATACCTTTCGGGGCATTTTTTATGCACTACTTTTTGATACTACGATAAAATATCGTACATTTGTATCGGAGAAATTTGTCCAAAGCGAAAAAACATAGACAAAAAGTAAACTAAATACTAATTTTAAACTATCAATCTATGAGAACATTCAAATGGTTAATGGTCGCTATGATGGCCATTACGTTTACGTTTGTGGCTTGCGAGGATAAGCCAGAGCCACAGCCTACACCTCCTACTCCTGAGGAGCTTACATTCGAGGTGAAGACAGTAAGTGTTTCGAAGAACGATGCTACGTTCAACATCACACCTTCGAACCTCGAGGCTGACTACTTGGCAGTTATTCTCGATGCAAAGAGCGCTGAGGCTTTCAACTCTGACGCCGAGATTATCACAAAGATTTACAACGACGTAAAGAGCTATGCCGAGGCTAACGGCACAACTTTCGAGGCTTACTTAGCGGAGAAGGTTAAGCGTGGTGCGCTTGAGAATCACTGCATTGAGAACCTCAACGTAGGCACAAAGTACTATCTTCTTGTCTTTGGTGTAGATGCTCAGAATAGCTTCGCTACAACATCGGAGTTGTGTAAGCACCTCTTCGAGACTGAGGAGCATAAGGTTACACCTTCATCTTGCACATTCGATGTTAAGGCTACCGTAAACCTTACAACCGTAGCTCTTTCGGTTAAGCCTTCGGACAACAACCAGTTGTGGCACCTTATCAATATGCCTGTTGAGGAGTATCAGGCCTATACATCTGCTGATGGCGAGTATGGCTGGACAAAGGAGGAGTACTTCCAGAACTACCTTAACACCGAGATTACTACCCTCAAGGAGCAGAACCTCTCTAATGAGGAGATTGGCATTAAGCTCTTCCACAAGGGTATGCGTACACTCAACGACTCTGGCCTTCAGCCTAAGACAAAGTATGTTACATTCACTGCTGCGGTAGACTACACCAACGGTGCTGCGGTTGTAACATCTGCATTGAAGGAGTTGCGCTACAACTCTGGCGAGGCTCCAGAGAGCGCACTTACATTCGACATCGACGTATTCAACATCGGCCACTACTCTGCAGAGGTGCGTATCACACCTTCGGACCTCAACGCTGACTACTATTACTACATTGGCTATATCGACAGCCAGAAGAAGAGTATGAAGCCTATCGATATCGCTAATGCTGCCGTTACGGAGTATATCTACTACTGGGAGAACTACACCGAGCTTAAGTACCGCGATCCTATCACTGGCGTTGCAGACCTCACAGGCGAGAATAAGGTGGAGTTGAACATTGCCGAGACAGAGTACTTCATCGTGGCGTTCAGCTTCGAGCCTAACCCAACATACGGCACAATTATCAACGAGGAGACTGGCGAGTATGACACCAACCCTGGTACCATCACATCGGCTCCTGTATACGTATCGTTTATGACTGCGGAGCAGGGCGATCCTATGACTGCGAACTTCACAATCTCGGCTTCGGATGTTGGCCCTTACGACTTCTACCTCGAGATTAAGGCTGATGACCCAACTATCTACTACCAGCCAGGTATCGCATACGCTGATAACTTCGACCCACAGGCAGCCCTCGACGCTTCAAGCTCAAGCCTCGCACAGCTCGTGCAGATGACTATGGAGGGCCAGAGCCCAAGCCTTACATTCTGGGAGGCTTTGGAGGAGAAGCTCTACAACTACTACCGCAATGGCGATGGTAAGTACTACGTTGCTAACCTTGAGCCTAACCGCGACTATATCGGCTACGTTTTGGCTATCGACGCCGAGACACGTAGATTCGCACGCTGCGTATATAGCGAGGTTATCGCAACTACAACAAACATCGGTTCTGTAACCCCAGAGCTTGAGCTTCTTGGTGTTTACAACGGTGAGCACGAGGCAGGTAGCATCTTCGGCGATAAGAGCTTGACATCGGGCCGTCCTATCGTAGCCGTTAAGTTGAACAAGATTGAGAACGCAACAGCAGCTTTTGCTGCACTCTCAACAGATCCATCCGCTGACGTTGCAGCCCTTTCGGATCGCTACATCATCTCGGAGTTCCGTGGCTACTGGCAGCAGCTCTCAAGCCTTGAGGTGCCTTACCACTTCTTCGTTGCTGATTGGGATATGGAGCAGACCGTAGTAGCTTACGCACAGGACCAGAACGGCCACGAGGCTAAGGTTGCTCGTATGGGTGTTACACCTGTATCGGCTGGCGACATCGAGGAGTTGCGCGGCTACGTAGAGGCTGTGAACAACGCTTCGGCACAGGCTGTAGCAAAGTCTATGGTTATCGCAGAGTTTGCAGAGCCTACAATGGAGTGTATCTGGAGCCAGGAGGTTGGCGCGCCACGTGCTGGTGTGGTTACCTACCACGAGGTTGAGCCTCTTCAGGCGGTAGCTTCAGACCTTGTAAAGGTTGGTGCTATTCAGAGCTTCCGCTTCTAATCGCAGAGGCAAAACGTAAAGAGTGGCGTTCGGCAATTGCCGAGCGCCACTCTCTTTTATTATACGGGAACTGACGTTTATAGCCAGCTACCCTACTCCAAACGTATAGACACAAAAAAAACGGAAGATTACTCTTCCGTTTTGGTGCCCAGGACAAGACTCGAACTTGCACGAGCTTGCGCTCACTACCCCCTCAAAGTAGCGTGTCTACCAATTTCACCACCTGGGCTTTGAGGTTTGCGGGTGCAAATGTAGCAACAATTTTCGAATCTGCAAACTTTTTTCAAAGATTTTTTACTTAAAAAATAAGGCTCAATGACTAACACACTGTCATTGAGCCTTTTACATTAAGCAATATTTTCAACTCCTACAAGCCAAACTCCTGCTTTAGGCGGTCAACCTCGTCGAGTTTCTCCCACGAGAAGAACTCCACCTCCTTGGCAAACTCCTTGCCCTCCTTACCGATGAAGCGCACTACCTCGGTATATGGGCGGCGACCAAAGTGGCCATACGATGCTGTAGCCTCGAAGATTGGATACTTCAAACCGAAACGCTCAACGATAGCCGCTGGACGAAGGTCGAACATCTTGCCAATACGCTCTGCAATCTCGCCATCGGTAAGTGCCACGTTTGCAGTGCCATAGGTATCAACATAGATTGAGAGAGGCTGCGCGATACCAATAGCGTAGCTCACCTGCACCAACACCTCGCGTGCGATGCCCGCAGCAACCATATTCTTTGCGATATGGCGCGCTGCATAGGCTGCCGAGCGGTCCACCTTCGAAGAGTCCTTACCCGAGAAGGCACCACCACCGTGAGCACCACGACCACCATAAGTGTCAACGATAATCTTACGACCTGTAAGACCTGTATCGCCGTGAGGACCACCAATCACGAACTTACCTGTTGGGTTAACGTGAAGGATATAGTCATCGCCAATAAGCTCCGAGAGCTTATCGTTAGCACGCTCAAGGCGAGCCTTAACACGTGGGATAAGGATATTGCGAACATCATCCGCAATGATACGCTGCATCTCACGCTCTGCCTCCTTCTCCGAACGAGTTTGGGTTGGGAGGATAAACTCATCGTGCTGCGTAGATACAACGATTGTATGTACGCGCTTTGGACGGCGGTCATCGCCATACTCGATAGTCACCTGGCTCTTTGAGTCGGGACGAAGGTAGGTCATCACCTCACCCTCGCGACGAATAACTGCCAACTCCTTGAGGATCACGTGCGAAAGGATAAGCGTTGCAGGCATAAACTCACGAGTCTCCTCCACAGCATAGCCGAACATAATACCCTGATCGCCAGCACCCTGCTCCTCGCCATCCTGACGGTCAACGCCCTGGTTGATATCTGCCGACTGCTCGTGGATAGCCGAGAGAACACCACACGACGCAGCGTCGAACTGATACTCGCTACGGTTGTAGCCAATGCGGTCGATAACGCGGCGTGCCACACCCTGAATATCTACATAACCCTCCGAGCGCACCTCACCCGAAACAACCACAAGACCTGTTGTACAGAGAGTCTCGCAAGCTACCTTTGAGTTGAGGTCGCGGCGAAGGAACTCATCGAGAATCGCATCAGAAACCTGATCTGCCACCTTATCTGGGTGACCCTCCGATACTGACTCTGAAGTAAATAGAAAAGCCATAATCTTATAATTTTATTTGTTACATACTACATTTCCACACGTATAACTCACGCGTGGTCGAAATATTGTATGTCTTGGGATTATGATTGCGCGAATAAGAAGCCTAAAAGCCACGCACCAACAGAGTGCTGTTTTAGCATTTTTTTATTGTGGTTGCAATCAGTCCAAATCCCTCCACATCTATTTCGGGTGCAAAGGTAATAATTTTTTGTTATTCGCAAGCCCCGAGTGGCAAATTATTTTCTTATAGCGGTATAAGCATAGGTTATAACAAAAAAATATAAAATTTAGCTCAATCGTACAATAATTGCATTTGTATCGCGTTATTATGTCAGAAGAATATGAGTTTGGCATATAAGTTGTACAAAACATAAACAGCTACGCGATAACATTGCAAGTCTGTTTTGCTTATTATCAAGTAGTTAGGTTTCTTCATTTATTTAAGTTTGGGTTAGTAGTTTTTTCAGAATTCATTTCTGAGAGTATAGGCGGCAGTCGTGATGACTCCCGCCTATTGCTTTGTTTATGTTTCTATTATTTGATTTTTTCTGCAATCATATTCTTTGCAGTCGCCATTTTATCAACCAACAAAGATATTGATGCTGCATCAAAAAATTCAGCTGATCTGCTTGTGTAACTTTTTGTATAAGTATATGCAGTCCAAGCAAGTTTTTTTTCACTATAGAAAGCACCTACTTCTATATTATCTCTGGTACAATATTCCACTTCTGTGTATGTGCTAGGTATAGACGGAAGAATATTATCTTTAATATAATTAAGCGATTTAATACAATCTTCTATTTCGTCGTAATCAAGAGTGCCAATATAAGTATCGGTAGAATAGCTACTAGTATATTGGGTTTCAAGACGAAGACAACCCATTTTTTCATTTTTAAGCAAATCGGTAACAATCAATACTTGACATTTAACACCTTTAACTGAGCCCAAATCATAGAACTCCTTTTTAATAAGAGAACTTCCGCGAGAAATAAACTCTAGTGTTTTACTTTCACTCTTATCTTCATTTGCGTTATTTTGGGCAAAAACTGGAACAGATAATAATACAGCAATCAACAAAAATAAAAATCTCTTCATAATCCTTTGATTTTAAATTAAACAATTATTTGGTCAGTAAATTTCGTGATTGCAGATAGCAACCGTTTAACTTAAATTAGAAGAATACCAAAAAAAGAAACGTGGGTAGTGCCTATCGGAAGAAGGGACGACCAAGTACCCATACGAACATAAGCACACCCACGCCATAAGGCGTGAGCATTTAATGTGCCTATTGTCTGTTCGTTTAATAATTTTGGTCGTTTTACTTCACGAAACAATAGCCCTAAAT
>JADBON010000098.1:0-5360 GCA_015656305.1 Alistipes sp. | reverse complement strand
TGCAAATTTTTTCAAACTATTTCAATATTAAGATTAAAATTTGTATCTTTACAATCATAAACCAGACTATTAACAACTATGAGAAAGCTGATTATAGCACTATTTGCGATGTTTGCGTTTTGGAGTGTCGAGGCGCAAACGCCCTTCAATGGTCGTATTCGCCACCTCGATGGCTCGGGAATTAAGGCTATGGTGAAGGTTAAGGATAGCGATAAGTTCACACGTGCCGATGGCAAGGGCCGCTTCGGACTTACGGATATAAAACCCGACGATGTGCTCTATATCATCTATCGCCGAGATACGATGGAGATTCCTGTGGCAGGGCGACAGAGCATCGACGTAATATTGGTATCGGAGAATGAAACCTACGAGGTTAAGAGCTCGGAGGAGTCGGAGGAGTTGATGAACTACGGCTTTGGATATGTCAAGCGCCGCGAGAGTACCGATTTTTCGTCGGGAATACCTGGTGATAGACTCCGCGCTATGGGTAGCTCGAGCCTTCTTCAAGCCCTTCTTGCCTGCTGCCCAAGTCTTCGCTACATAAACGGCGAGTTGTGCTTGCGCACGCAGAACTCCATAAATAGCTCCTCGGCAGTGCTTATTCTTTGCGATGGCGTGGAGGTGTCGAACATCGATATGATAAGTCTCTATGATGTTGGCTCGGTGGAGGTTATAAAGAGTTCGAATATGTATGGCTTTAGAGGTGTTCACGGTGTGGTACTCATCAAGACTATCACAGCCCAGGAGGCGATAAATCGTAAACGATAACGAGTGAGAAGTAGATAAGGGCAGAGGTTATGCGTAGATTTTTTTGTGGAGTGGCAGTGCTGCTAAGTCTGTTGACGATGGTGGCGTGTGCCGAGGAGCATACACAAGTTGTAGATTTGGGGTATCAGGAGAAGGAGTCAAATACCATAGAGTTTACCAATGCTCAGTTTGTCTACACGGGCAATTATGCGGGTGATGAGTTGTCGGATAGTTGGACTGTGAAGTTCTACACCGATATGGAGATAGACGAACTTGGCAACCCCATTGGCCCTGGCCATATTATGCAGTTGGCACTAAATGCTCCGTATGATGATAATCAGGGTGCTTCGCTGCAACATCTTGTGGGCGAGTATTCCTCGCAAAATCATTCGGGAGATTTCAATGCCAATACGTTTGTATATGGCTATCTCGATATATTGGACCTGCCCAATGGACGTGTGGAGATTCCTGATGGAACATTCTATGCCGCAATTGCCGATGGCACTACGGATATGGATGTCGACCTTCTGGATGATGGAAGGTTGAAGATAGTGCTTAACGATGATGGCACGGTTGCGATAGAGGGAACACTTGTAGGAAAGCAGTGCCGCAAGCGTAATTTTGTGTGGAGAGGTACTGCCGAGATTAAGTCGTATGTAAAGGAGGAGGTGCCTAATACGTTGCTACAAAGCGATATAGAACTAAATAGTTTTGTCAAGGCTCACATCGCCGATAGGGGTGATTGCTTCTACTTGGGCGATGATAGTTATCGTGACTTCCTCGTATTCTTGGCCGATGAGAACGTAGAGTTTGAGTGGGGTAAACCCGTAGGTACAGGAGGTGTTCTTCGCCTTGATTTGCTGGTGCCTGGCGATGCTGATATATATGATGGCATCCCCGCTGGTACCTATCCAATGCTTGTGAGAAACCTCGATACATCCTTCGATAAGGATGATATAGTGCCTTATCGTGCGGTGTCGGGACTCCCTAATCGCTTTACTGCGCCCTATTGGTCGGGTTGTTGGTATGTGGAGTATGTAGATGGAGAGTGGGGTGATAGCTATGCACGTCTTGATGGTGGCGAGGTGATTGTTGAGCGTGGTGAGGATGGCTCACATCGCTTTATCTGCAACTTGGAGGATTGCTCCGAGCCTCGTTTTAAGGTTACAACAGATGTTGTCATCGCTCGCGAGAATATCTTGGGTATTGAGGATAAAAAGCCCGAGGTGCAACTTACCGAGAATCAATACTCGATAAACGATGAGGTTGCAACGCTGCATAGTGTAGCTCTGGAGATGCTGGGCGATGATATCTACATTGTGGCAACTCCTACGAAGGGTGTCACATCGGCTATGGAAATGTTTGAGTGTGAGGAGTATATCTATGCTGCAGTAAGCCCTGTGCTTCTGGGTAGGGAGGTGGACCTTGTGGCCGAAGATAACGCCTATACCATAATGTCAACACTCCGAGGTGCGATTATCGAGTCGCTATCGCCCGATGCTACCGATGAGATTAGCCAGGGTAGTATGACCTTCGAATACGAGAACAACGTGGCTGTTGTAAAGGGTGAGATAACACTCGTTGATGGTACGGAGTTGAGGTTCCATCTCTCGGCCGAGAAGCAGGTTGCGGTTAACGAGAATATCATATCACGAGGCTCGGAGGAGAAGCCGCTACGCTCGGCATTCTATATGGAGGAGGATGGGCTTACGTGCCTATACTTCACACCCGCGGGAATTAGCTATTTCGCGGAGTTAGAGAGCGTTACGTGGTATCTATACTTTGTGTTCGATAGCACTTTGGCAAATGGCGTAAAGCATAATATCTCGGCTGCTACGCTTGAGATGTTCGGCTTGGTTGACAACCTCGACCCAAGCCGTAGCTTCGACCTGGGGGCAGAGGATATGGCCGGTGTCACGGGAGATTTTACCGTCACACGTCGCGGCGCTGGCGACTACCAAGCAGTTGTAAATATTACTGTTGGGGGAGTGGACTATAATGTTGAGTTTAATGGTGTGTGTACTTCAGCATACTTCGAGCCCGAGGAGAGGAGCAACTACTTTATATATGATGGCAATGAGTATGCTATGATTTCGGCAACTCTCACCGTTAAGGATGCGCTCTACAAGTTGAGTTTTAATAATACGGGAGGTAAGCCTGTGGAGCTTACAGCGCCACAAAGTTTCTTTAATGGAAACTCTTATGGCTTCTCGCAGAGTGCCGACTTTACGGTATCGTACAACCGTCGAACATATAGCAAGGCTAATGGCGATAGTGGTACGCTTACTGCGATATATAATGCTGATACACAGAGCCTCGAACTACATTTTACAAACTATGCTGGCTTGGAGTTTAGTTATAGCGGAGAGGTGACTGTGAGATAATAGTTTGGGACGTAAAAAGTGAGTGAAGATTTAATGTATTGAATATGAGAATTCTGCGACATATAATTATCATCGCGGCGATTATATTTGCTGCGGGATGCGCCGAGGAGAGTGTGAATGTTCCGAAGCCTAAAGCTCCTATGTATGGCTATTTGGAGTTTGGTGAGGAGGAGATACCTATTGAGTTTGTGCGTCCGTCATATGGCGGTGATTGGGTGATGGTGATGTTGTCGCCATTGACCGATAGCTCTAACCTTACGACAAATGCTATAATCGGTCTGCGTACAGAGTTGCTCGACCAGAAGCAGGATGTGGAGCGAATATACTGCATCGACGATTATGTGGTTGTATATGAGGACCCACAATGCTATTATGCCTCTTTTCGACGCCTGCAGTCGGGAACTATCTTTATGTCAAAGGATGAGTCGAGTATAAGCGTAGATGTTGATGTGGTGTTATTTGATGGCACGCCATTGCGCTACCACTGCGATAAGTTGCCTATGCAGTAGTCCACCCTCCTAAAACAATTCACCCCTATCAGATGCGACTCTGATAGGGGTGAACTTTATACATTAGGCCTGTTGTGCAAGCCTTCGTGATGCACTATTACTGCTGTGTGCTATCGTACATCTCAAGCATTGAGCAGGTGTAAGTACCCTGAATCTTGTGACCATTGTCATCCATACAGTCATACTCTACAACATATTTGTCACCTGACTTGCTAATAGAGATAGTACCATCAGTAAGAGGTGCCAAGTCATCAGAACCGAATGTGTCGTCAACGCATACGAAGTACCAAGAGTTCTGGAAGCCACCACTGTAGTCACCTGCGATGAAAGTGTTCTTTGCTACCTGAGTAGCATCAGCTGCACAAGTGTATGTGCCAAAGATGTTAGACTCATTGTACTCATCGCTGCTTGTAACAAGGTCAATAGCGAAGTAGTCACCATTAATCTTTGTACCTGGCAATACCATACTTACAACCCAGTTAGCAGCACCAATACCATAGTAGTCGCCATAGTAGTTGATGCGCAATACGCCATTGTCGTGGTTGAATGTATAATCCTCGGTAAGAGTAGAGTAGTAGTCTGGCTCTGGAACCTCAATGTAGCCAAGTGCCAAAGAACCCTCATATACTACGTGGTGTACCTTGCCATCTGAAAGCTTCAAGAGAGCCTCGAACTTATTCTCGGTGATGTAGATAACACCATCCTCAATCTTTGTCTCCTGGTACTGACCACTCTGGAAGGTCTCCATACGTACGCTGTAGAACTTACCAAAGGTGTCGCCCTCGCCAAGGCTATACTCATCAAAGGTGTAAGTGCCAAAAGGAAGAACTGGGGCGTTGCTGTCAGTAGCTGTTTTAGAGTAGATATCGAAACGATAGTATGTATCAACATAAAGGTCGCTCCAGCCTGTTGTACCATTCTTCGAAAGGATAGCAAAGTAGTTAGGGTCAGCCGAGTAAGCAGTGCCATAATACTCGCCGTTGAGTGCTGTGGCTACGAACTCAACATCTACATTCCAACTTGCATAGATGTCAAATGTCTGCTTGATGTGTACTGTGAAGCTCTGCTCGCCATAAGATACAACGATAACAGCGCTACGATCCTCTGCGCCATCATTTGCCGCAACGTTGAAGGTGATATCCTCGGCAACAGTGATATCAGTAATCCACTCTGCGCCACTCTCTGCAGAAGGCAATGCGTTAGCCTTTGCATCAGTAAGGGTATAGGTGATAGTACCCTTGCCACCCGTAGGGTTAAAGTTTAGAATCTGCTCCGATGTGAGAGTAAGCACTGCATTCTCATCACTCTGAGCAGGTGTTGTAGTCTCACAAGCAACAAGTGCAAAGAGAGACATAGCTAATAGGAGAAATACTCTTTTCATAGTTGTTATTATTTGTGATTAATGATTCCAATTAAGTGCAAAGATAGTAAAATAATTGGGAATCTTCTACTTTTATTTTGTGAGAACATAAAAAAGTGAGGGTGACTAACTTTTTTAGCCACCCTCTACCAACGATATATTGCCTACACTGGCGATTACGCTCTCTTGATGTAAGAGTTGTAGCGCCACTTAGCATTCTCCTCTGCAGCCTCGAACAACTGCTCTGCCTCTGCTGGGAACGCCTTCTTAAGCGATGTATAACGAACCTCCTTCATCAAGAAGTCGCGGAACTTCGACCAATCTGGCTCCTTAGAATCCATAACGAATGGGTTCTTACCC
>JADBON010000281.1:0-2354 GCA_015656305.1 Alistipes sp. | reverse complement strand
TTGCTATCACTCCTACCGCTACTATGGGAGAAGGCCGAGAGCGTCGAGCCAAAGGATAGGCTCAAGATTCTCGGCCTGGCACTTCTTATGGGCGTCATGCGCAAGCTATGTATGATGTATGGCCTTGCCAACACCTCAGCCATCGACGGCTCGATAATTAGCACAACAACACCGCTCATAGTATTACTGCTGTCGGTCATTGCGGGCTTGGATAGGTTTACCACACAACGAGTCTTCGGACTACTTATCGGCATGGCCGGCACAATCGCCCTGATTATTTCGAGCAATAGCGGCGCTCATGAGCATTCTGGTACCATAGGCAACATACTCATCGCCTCATCAGCGTTTGTATCAGCACTATATATGGTGTGGTTTAAGCAGATATTGGGCAAGTACCGCATATCCACACTCCTGAGATGGATATACTGCTCATCGGCATTTATCATGCTACCTTTTGGTATACACGACATCATAACCACGGACTACGCAGCAATGCATGGAGGCATTCTGTTTGCCACGCTCTTTGTGCTAATCGTGCCGACATATCTACCTAACCTATTACTCAACTACTCGCTTAAGTTTGTAGCTCCAACCATCACAAGCATCTACTCCTACATTCAGCCCATTGTTGCTATCACGCTTGCTGTAGTCATGGGCCTCGATAAACCGCATCTCGACACCCTATTTTTTGCTCTTATAATATTTGCGGGTGTTGGCCTTGTCATAGGCTCGTACCGCAACTCAACGACAACACCACACTACCATTAAACCATATCGGCTTAATAATAGTGCGGTATACAGACTCCCACTACACACATGTAAAACCGCCGTCCACAGCGATATTTTGTCCGTTCACGTAGCTACTCATGCGTGATGCGAGGAACAGGGCGCACGTATCGAGCTCGCCCTCACGGCCGTAGCGACCCAACGGAATGCTACGCTTAGCCATATCCTGGAAGTAGTCACTATCGAGCGTTGCAGTGGTTAGCTCAGTATAGAAGTATCCTGGACAGATGCTATTCACAGTAACGCCATGCTTGCCCCACTCTGCTGCGAGGGCACGTGTAAGGTTTACCACGCCGCCCTTAGCAGCATGGTATGGCGCACTGCCCGCAATCATATTGCCCACCAAGCCGTACATCGAAGCGATGTTTATGATGCGGCCATAGCCCGCCTTGATCATCTCACGACCGAACTCACGGGCGCAGATAAATGTGCCTAATAGGTCTACATTTACCTCGTGCATAAACTGCTCATCTGTGATGTCCTCAGCGTTGCCTATCGCTCCCGTACCAGCGTTATTCACGAGGATATCTACCCTACCGAACCTATCGAGTGTTGCCTGTACGGCATGCTTCACCTCGTCGGCAACGGTAATGTCGCACTTTATGGGCAACACCTTCACGCCATAGTCACGTACAATCTGCTCGGCATTCTCCATTAGGCGCTGCTCACGGCGTGCCAACAACACAAGGTTAGCACCCTGACTCGCCAATGCCTTTGCCATCTGCAAACCGAGTCCTGCCGAAGCTCCTGTTACTACTGCTACCTGTCCTGATAAATCGAAATATTTGTTCATAGTATATCTTCTTTTATTATGTTAGCATCAAATTCTGTACCGCAAAGTAAATACCTATTTAGCTGAAATACAACTATTTTCAATTCTTATTTTTGATAGCAGTATAATCAAGACTTATAGCAGCGGGGGAAATTATATGATTAGACGGGTGTTGTGGGTATGATGGTGATGATGAGGTCCTATGAGTTTCGATGAGGTAATATGCGTGCATATATTAACACATAGTACCCCATAGAAACCCATGTCATGTTGAGCTGAAGCGAAACATCTCGCAGCGGACATAGACTTTCACCCTTAGCGCTTACCGAGAGATCCTTCACTTTCGTTCAGGATGACATAGTAGGGAAATTAGGGAATTTAAGGAAATTAAGGAGAACAATCCCTAAACTCTTACCCAAAATACCCACTTTACTCACGCCACACACAAATTTAGCGATAGAAGGTAGTAGGTACAACGCTCGGCAAAAATCCCGACGATGGGCTGTACTTAGATGTACTGCTCATTGTCGGGACTTTTTGTTAGCGGCAGTAGATACTGCCTTATCTCGCTAAATTTACATTGGGAGGAACGCAAGAAGAATACCCGCCGCAACAGCCGAGCCGATAACACCCGCTACGTTAGGACCCATAGCGTGCATTAGGAGGAAGTTACCAGGGTTATACTTCTGACCCACGGTCTGTGATACACGTGCTGCCATAGGCACAGCAGACACACCAGCAGAGCCGATAAGTGGGTTGATCTTCTCCTTTGAGAATAGGTTCATAAGCTTAGCAA
>JADBON010000039.1:0-7966 GCA_015656305.1 Alistipes sp. | reverse complement strand
GTCGATATCCTCGGGGTTGATGAAATCACCCTCATCGGCATAACGCGCACCAACGAGCTTATTCTGATTCATAAGCTTCTCGTTGAGCGTCAGCACCCAAACCTCGCAACCCTTAACACGTGTATCCTCGAGGGCATTGGCGTGAATACCTACATACAAGTCCGCCATCTTCTTATTTGCAAACTCAGCACGTAGTCTATTATCCATAGACTGCGATTCGTGATACGCCGAGTCGCAACTGCGCGTTAGAAAGACATCGAGCGACGACATCTTACGCGCCAACTGCGCCTTAACCTGCTTCGACACCTCAAGCACAAGATCCTTCTCGGCGATGTTACGTTGCTGCTTACCAGGGCGTGGACCTCCGTGACCAGGGTCAATTACTACGACTCTTTTAGGCTGCTCTGGGGCAACATTTTGTAGCACCGCAGCGTTAACCTCAACAAGTGGTATTACTAAAAGTAATATTTGAATTATGAGATTTCTCATAAATATATTAAAAATTGTGCAAAATATTATTATCTTTGCGGGTTGTAACCTCTATGGCATTGGGAGTCAACACTCCTAACCCGCGGGCTACACCACCCTATTTAGGGCGTTTTGCCGACTTGTCGGCAAAGTTACAAAAAATTATTGAATTTTGAGACATTTATTCTTAAAATATCTAACCTCAACGCTTATCGTTGCTGTGTTTTTGTGCCTGTCGTTCGGTCTAACCGAAGCTGGCGCTGGCGGATTTGGTCTATTCCAAACCCGCGATAGCGCTACGCTTCAGAGTTCAAGACGCGACACCACAACAGAGCCAGCGCAGCAGCAGCGTCGCACTACCAGCGCCCCAATGTTTAGTGACATTGTCGAGGGTAAGGCTACGGACTCTGTGGTATTCGACGCACGCAATAAGATGATATATAGTTATAAGGAGGGTGACGTGACCTATCAGGGTATGAACCTCAAGGCGGACTATATGCGTGTGAATATGCAGACGAAGGATATCTTTGCACACGGTATTCCTTCCGACACAATCGACGGAAAGCCTACAACCACACATCCAGAGTTCTCGGATGGTGGCACGCCATATACTATGGATACCATCACCTATAACCTCGACTCTCGCAAGGCGAAGATTAAGGGTATTGCAACACAGCAGGGCGATGGATGGCTTATCGGTTCGAGCGTGAAGATGCACCCCGATGAGAGTATCCACATTGGCAATGGTATGTACACTACGTGTGACCACACCGACCACCCCCACTTCTACCTCGCTATGACACAGGCAAAGGTTATCCCTGGCAAGAAGATTATCACGGGTTATGCCTACCTCGTTATGGAAGATGTACCTATCTACTTCCCTGGTATCCCCGAGGCATTCTTCCCTATTAGCACAGGTCCAAAGTCGGGTATCTTGATGCCAACATATGGTGAGGATAAGAAGGGTTTCTTCATCCGCGACTTGGGTTACTACTTCACATTTGGTGAACATATGGACCTCGCAATCCGCGGTGGTATCTATACCCTCGGCTCGTGGGAGCTATCGGCAGTATCGCAGTACGTGAAGCGATATAAGTTCAAGGGCAACTTCAACCTTCAATACTCGGCGATTCGTTCGGGTGAGAAGGGTGAGGCTGACTTCGTGCAGCAGAACAACTACAAAATCCAATGGTCGCACGCACAGGACCCAAAGGCTAACCCTGGCTCGACATTCTCGGCATCGGTGAACCTTACATCAAGCGGTTATAGCAAGTACTCGGCAACAAACGTCAACGATATCCTTGCTACGCAGACCAACTCTTCAATCTCCTACTCGAAGAATTGGGAGGGTACGCCATTCTCATTGGCACTTAATATGTCGGTGTCGCAGAACTCAAGAAATAAGACTATCGCCGTTACGATGCCTACCATCACCTTCAACGTTGCGAGCTTCAACCCTCTGAAGCGTAAGGAGGCTATCGGTAAGACACGCTGGTACGAGAAGATTAAGATGAGCTACTCGATGAAGATGACCAATACCGTAAATACCACCGAGGAGGAGATATTTACGAAGAAGACGCTCAAGAATATGAAGAACGGTATTCAGCATAATATCCCTATCTCGACATCGCTATCGCTCTTCAACTATATAAATATCAGCCCTTCGTTCAACTACACCGAGCGCTGGTATTTCAAAAAGGTAAGTCAGGCGTGGAACAACGAGGAGAAGAAACTCGAGACTCTCGACCCAGAGTATGGCTTCTGGCGATTGTATAACTACAACGCCTCGGTATCGGCAAATACAACCATCTATGGTACCTACGTAGCCAAGAAGAAGACTCGCAAACTTCAGGCCGTACGTCACACCCTCACGCCAAACGTAGGCTTTAGCTATGCTCCCGACTTTAGCCGCCAGAAGTATGGCTTCTACGAAACGGTACAGACAGATACAACGGGTAAGTTCAAGGTCTACTCACCATTTACCGACAACGCCTATGGTGTTCCTGGTAGTGGCCAGCAGTTCTCGCTCACATTTGGACTTTCACAGTCACTAGAGGCGAAGATACGCACGAAGGATACGGTCAAGAAGGTGAAACTTATCGACCAGATTTCGGTTAATGGTTCGTACAACTTCCTTGCCGACTCTATGCGCCTTTCGGTGCTTCCTATACAGCTTCGTACTACGATTTACCAGAACGTAGCCCTCAACCTCTCCTTCACGCTCGACCCTTATGAGGTATCGCCACAGGGTGTGCGCTACAACAAACTGATGTGGAGCCGAGGCTCGATAGGACGTATCCAATCTGCAAGTTGGAGTTTTGGTTATACCTTCCGTTCGCGCGAGGATCAGTCGCGTCCTGCGGGTAATGATATTACCTCACTACCTGCCGAGTATTTCAACTCGTGGTCCGACCCTTATGGCGAGCTGAACCCCGCAATGCGACGACAATGGATGGCAGGACAGTACTATGACTTCTCCATCCCGTGGAACTTCGGTTTCAACTATAGCATCAGCTACAATGCCCAATATGTAAATAATGGTACAACGGGATATAAGAAGAATATCCAGCAGACCATAAACTTCAACGGTAGCGTGAAGCTCACGCCAAAGACTATGATTACCGCAACGTCGGGTTATGACTTCTCGACACGTAAGATTTCGATGACCTCGATATCTATCACCCGCGACTTGCACTGCTGGCAGATGTCCTTTATGTGGATTCCATTTGGCACGCACAAGAGCTGGGCATTTAACATTGGAGTTAAGGCCGCATCACTTGCCGACTTGAAGTACGACAAGAGCTACACACAGTACGACTATATGTACTAACATACCTATCTATAATAATAAAGGGAGCGAGGTATCGCTCCCTTTATTATTGGCTACTGCCTAACCTCGTCTGCGGCGACGACGACACTGCTCTGGATGAGCCTCCTTCCACGCCTTGGTATTCAACATATCGGCAATGCTCAAGCACTGACGCATAGGATGTCCCAACCAATGCAATGGGTTATGACTGTGGTGCTTACCGATAGCAAACGCCTCATCGTCAGTAAGTTGATAGCCACACATCTCAAGTATCTGCAGCGACCTCAATGGATGATCACCATAGAAACGTAGACCAGGCTTCTTTGACTTACCCAAATCGTGGAACAGAGCGCAGATGGCCAACGTATCATCCGAGACATTCTGTGTGCAGCTCTTCATAATATCATACACCTCGAGGCTATGGTCGATAAGACCTCCCGAGTACTTATGGTGTCCGTAGCAACGCGCCGTAGCGTAGTCACTCTCCTTCATATAGTTGATAACAGCCTCTGTACCAGGGCGATTTACACGTCGCAGAATCTCAAATACTCTCTCCATACTCTATTTCATTAAGGTTGGTGTTACTAATACATTATCAAGTTCAAGGGCCCACGAGAACAACTCCTTAAACTCCTCGATGGTCAAGCGGCCAGAGTCAAGTCCAATCTCGTGAAGGTGCCAGCGCAGAGTCATATCCGACTCACACTTGCAGCGCAGAGTGAAGATATGATCCTTAACCTCGTCCAGATCCCCATCAACGATATGAATCGGATAGCCCTCGTTGAAGTGTCGGTGGAAGCGCGAAGGGCGTATGAGATTGAAGGCTCGCTCGCCTGTCAGTTCATCGCAAGTAGTGCCACAGATGATGATATCGTTTCGGCTCCAACGGCTCGACTTCGGAGGTATCAACTTCGAGGCTTGCCAGGAGGTGCCATCCACCTTGTTGATAACCTCAAGGATATCGGATGGGATGTAGATGAGCGCCTCCTGAATGATATGGTCAGGCACTCCATAGTACGCTGCCGCGATGCCACCTGCTATGGCTGCCTCGGTGTCGGCATCACCTCCAAGGTAGATAGCCTTACGTATCACATCCTCGTAGCTATCACCCTCAAGGAAGGCTATGAGGGCATCTTGTACCGTTGTCCCAGCCTCGATGATACGCCTATGAGAGGCCTCGTAGTCCATATCTCGCAGCTGACGATAGTAGTGTATCTCGGCACGAAGGTCGTCGTAGGAGCGGTGAAGGTTATAGCCAAACATCGACTCGATGTGGTCTTGTATCTCAGCCTTGCTTGCGCCCCTAAGAGCAAGATATATCGCCACCGCCGTAGCCTGTGCCGCAACTATAGCCTCGGGGCTGTTGTGACTCGGTTGTGCCGACTCACGAGCCAGCGCCAGACACTCCCCGATGGAGGATGCGAGGTAGCCTACCGAACTCACACGCATCGGAGCGCCGTTGTGCGTGCTACCAGGTGTCACCTGCGAACCCTGACGTCGAAATCTTTTAAACGAACTGCCGTAGCCCGCATTGGGGTACTCCGTCGACCACTTTAACAGCGATTGGGTGATGTTGATATGCTCCCTATCCAGCATCCACTCCGCTACCGCAGCGGTAAGCACCGTATCGTCGGTGATTGTCGAGGACTTGGTGAAGAGCTTGAAGTTAAATCTTGAAACGGGTTTAGACTCACGAGACGAGCCAACGATGTCGCCGATGACAGCGCCAATAATACCTTTGGTCATAGTATGTGTTAGGTGATTAGATTAACTTATAAGACACTATTATAGAGTGTTCAACGTGCCAAAATCTACCACCCCACTGTAAAATTTTATATTATTTAAGTATTAGTTATTACATCCTAATCGAGATGATGTATGTAAGAGGTTATTGCAAAGTTAAGAAAAATACACAAGAAAATCAATAGTACCCCAACGAGGATAGCGTAGAACGAGGGTTACAGAGGGTAAATAGTCGCAATAAAAAAAAGAGAAACAAGTCTGTTCCCTCGTTTCTCTTTTGATTATCAGTTATTTGGCTGACAAAATCTTTTAATACTCCTCCTCAAAAATTAAATCTCATAATCTATATATTAAGTTTTACTAATTTTTGCGCGACAAAGATAGATAAAATTCCTTATTACAAATCGGTAGTATCCCTATTTTTATGTTCAAAATAGGACTATCAAATAAAAAAACTAACCACTAAAAGAATTTAGAGGTTAGTAGAACTTGACAATAGGTCTTATATGAATATTTTGACAATGCCGCTTAATAGAAACATTACGAACATTAGAATAAATATCACAATTGTTAAAACAAGCATTGCAGCACCTGTTGCTACTTGAAGTATGCCGAAATATGACAATAGTGCAGCGGCTAAAGCTAAAAATATGTAAGAGAAAGTACCAATCTTAAAACCATATAAAAATCGTTTTGATGGCGATGCAACTCTATGCGCAGCCTCCGGAATATTGGGTATGACGAATTTGATAGTTACAAACATTATGGCAATAATGGTAAATAACATTAAATGTCCGGCCGAAAGGTCAAATTTATCCATCAACCAAGAACTCCAAAATGCGTAAAACTTATACGGACCATAGAGAAGGTAGAGTAATGGTGACAAACCGAGGGTACAAAGCACTAAAGCTATGTTTGCTCCAAATTTGGTCATCATAGCCATTCGTTCCTCTAACTCTTGTTGCATTTGTGCCTCTTTTGAGCCCGCTTGAGGATATTTGTTTACCTCTTGCAGTAGTGCCCACGCCTTTCCGTATTGATGTTTGCGACAATACTCGTTAACACTCTCTTTAAGGCTGTTAACCTTTTTGGATATCGGTGAGCTGATGGTTAATAGTTTCCACTCGTCTCCTATAAGAACCATACAGGAGTATTGCTCTCCATCCACTTGATATACAACCGTTCTTGCACTGCGCATCTCAACCTTTATGTCGCTAAAGCATACTGCGGTATTGAGGTTATGTTCTACTTTGCTCGGAAATTTTGCGATTATTTTTCCGATAAGAGGTTTTCCAATTAAGTTCTCATTGCTAAATCTGCCATTGTCGGAGCGAAGGATCTCAATATTCTCCCACGCATAGTTTGGGCGCTCAACGAGGCTCTCCATCTTTTGAGCATCTTCGTATGATATTACAGACGGGAAACGATACTCGGTAAATGATTGGCAATACTGATGTTTGGTTAATTGCCAATAGTGTATCATATTTCCATCGCCATAGCATTGTGAGCAGGTTACTTTGCCACTTTGGCGACACTCAAAACAAGGCTCTTCGCGAAAAGTTTCATCTATAAATTTGCCTCGTCCGCCACAGGCTTGACAAGTCACTTTTTCGGAGTATGGCTCCTCTATATAGCGAAATCTGTACTTGCCGTCGTAGTCAAGCACTCTCTTTTGTACGCTTCTATGTTTGGTTTGATATGTATATCCGTAGCCTTTACACTCCCTGCAACCTCTTTCGCTTACAATCTTGCGCGAAATTTTGCCATTTCCACCGCATTTGCTACACCGTACATAGCCGTTGCCACTACAAGTCGGACACTGTGTAATATATTCTGAGCCGGTTACATAGTAAGACTTGTTGATATTGGTGTAAATGGTCGGTAACGGAAACATTCCCCAGCGGTCAATTTGCGATGCACGCTCAATGGTGCGTGGCGGACATACTTTGCCATTGACACGCTTGTATTTCATATTGAGTTCGCGATGGTCGTATTGCGTGGTGATGCTACAGCGATAAATAGGGGAGTTGTAAACCTCTACAATCTTTAGCTCGTTACCCAAATTATTACGGTTGTAGCCACTTATTGAGGCTGCCCATTGATTGAACAACTTGCGGAAGCGAAGCTCCTCCTCTTTGTTAAAAGTTGTCCGTTGTGCATCTATATAGTTTGCCATATCTTATCCTCCAGTCTTTAATTTTTGAACGATGTGGCTCTCTGCTCAAAGTCGAGCGGACGAATTGCCCTAAGTCCGAAACTTATTGATGCAAATAGCGCAAACACTACCATTGCAATAAAAAATAGTGGTAGATAATATGCCAACTCGTCAATGCTGTTTATCTCCTCATTGTACTTAGCTATCGCCTTTGAGCAGTAATCTATACGGGTAAAGCCTCTGAATTTTTTGTCAGTTTTCCCCTCTGCAACATCTTTGTTGTATAGTATCTCGGCGTAGTTGAAAACTTTCTCTCTGGCAGCTCTCATACCGGATAATGTGTAGGCATTGTAAACCTCAGCAAGGGAATTATCACTCTTTTTGTCGCTTTCATTCTCTTTGAAAAAGGCCCATCCGCGATTTATTAGTAGTAATACCACTAACAAAAGTACCATATAGATGAAGTACTTTCTTAATGTTTGCTTATCCATAATTCTCTCTTATTTGTGTGGGAAATGACGGCTATTTATGTGTTCCATACGCAAATATATGAATTAATAGGCAGATAAACAAATCAAGCCTCATTAAACCATATATTTTACACTGATTAGTCTGCTAAAAATGTAATTATTCGTTGTAACTTTTGCGAATAGTCGGAGGGTAACTAATGGGTAACTAATGGTACAATTTAATATCGAAAAAGGACAAAAAATAAGGGTTTAGTTAACAAAAGTTAACCAAACCCAGATGGTCAAATAGTTGATTATAAACCAATTACCTCATTAGTATTC
>JADBON010000252.1:0-2619 GCA_015656305.1 Alistipes sp. | reverse complement strand
CGAGCCTTTGCCCTATCAATCTTACGTCGCTTATGCTCCTCGGTCTTCTGCTTTAGGCGCTCCAGACGAGCCTTCTCCTCATCCGCAAGTTTTGCACTACGCGCTCTACGCTGCGCAATAAGTGTATCGACCTTTATCTTAAGAATTGAGTCGCTGATATGCTGAAGCGAATCACGTTTTGCCTGCTCAATAGCTCTTATCGAGTCGCGGATACCAAGCTCAATAGCACGTATCGAGTCACGCACACGACGCTTCTCCATCTTTGCCTGATAACGTAACTGACGCTTTGTAAGCACCTTAACGCTATCCGTTGCAATGCTATCCACAATAGTGCTATCCACAACCACGCTATCTGCCACAGCCGCACCCTCAACCTCACGGGCAACGCTATCTGCAGCCACGCCATTAACATCCTCCACCGAATCATCACGCTTTGGAAGCGTAGCACCATCGAGTTCCGTATTTCGTTTTGGAGCATCCTTCGAGCCCTTTACACTTTCAGTAGCACCCACCTTCGACGACTCCTCACCACCCTTCTTCGATGGCTCGGCAGCAATCTCACTACCCTTGCTAAACGTATCATCCTCCAACGCTGGCACCTCCTCCTTCACATCCTCGACCATATCGGTTGCCATAGCCGTAGTATCGGTAGCCATAACATCACCCTCCACACCGTTACGCGTAGTATCCGCCTGCTCCGTTGCGGGAGGCAACACAGCAATTGTGTACATCCACAACGTATCTGCCGAGAGATACAACGAATCCACCTGCTCGGGGTCGTAGTTAATCATCGAAGGGCGGCGCGTGAAGAGGGCATTACCTGGCTCATCCCACCACTCGCCATAGTCAGCAAAGCCGAGAACCTTCTGCGTGGTGTCATCCATCTGAATATTACCACGACCAATGATGTGGTTGGTAGTGCGATAATACTCTATTGTGTCGCTCCATATCTCACGCTCGGGCGAAAGGATGTAGGCATCACGAGTAAGGTGATGTAAATCAAGAGCCTTTGAATACTTACCCGCATTAGCAAATAGGTACTCATCCTTATCGTTCCAGATATTTGTATTTGTGAAATAGTGTGCATCCTCGGTCTGTGTGTTGAAGATTACCGAGTCACCCGTCATAAGATACTTATCATCGCGCATCTCTACCCTATCGACCGCAATAAGGTCGTGAGTATCGGTGTTATAGTAGCCGCGCTCCGCCTCAAGGTGGTTGCTACCCTTATCAACATAGCAGCCATCGTGGAAGTAGCCGATATTCTCCTCCGTATTGAACGTGCAGTTGTAGGCATACATCGTAGCATCGCCATCCACAACCTTCACGAGTTCGGAGTAGAGCGTTGCGGTATTGTTATCGCGATTATACTCCGCGCGGTCGCCATAAGCATACGTATCATTCTGATTGATAAGTACATTGCCGAAGCACTCGAAGCTCTGATTCGAGTAACGCACCGCACTATCGGCAAGAATCACCGTACCGTTGTGGTGCGCCGCAAAGTTACCAACGAGGATAAATATTGTCGAGTCACCCTTATCCACAAGGTAGCTATCATCGGCAACCATATCGACCATACGTCGCTCACCGTTTTTGCCGGCTTGTGGGGCAGCAAAGAGCGATTCGCTATCGATGACATAACGATAGCTACGGCCACTTGCGGCATAGAACATCGCCCCAAGAAGCAGAACAAAGACTATGATAGGGGTTATTATCTTTCGACGCATACTACTTTATCCAATTCTTATTCTCGAAATCATCGCTACGGTATGCGGGGTCGATATAGATATACATCGACTCAATCTTATCATCGAGCCACTCGCGATATACTCTCTCCTGCTTCTGCTGCAACGCCATCTCCTCAAGGCGAATGTAATCCTCCTCCAAAGATGCCGTATGAGCAGGGATAATCTCCACCAACTTAACAATCTTACTCATCTGATTACCCATAATATCGGTAGTCTGGAATGAGTTCGACACCTCGCCAACCTTTAAGCGCATAAGCGCAGCGTAGTCCTCCAACGACTTACCACCCTGCATACTGAAGTCCTCCTTAAGGAAGCGAGTAGCCGTCATACGCGCACCATCGTAAGCACCCATACGTGCCAAGATATCACTATTCGATACAATACCGCCATTATGCTTCGAGGTAGCATCGTCCGAGAACATCAACGCCGCAGTGTCGAACGACAACGAATCGAGGCGTATGAGATTTGCGATACTATCGAGCTGATGCGCTGGCTCCATAAGCTCGTCACGTGTAAAGGTTGGGCGCAACAAGATATGGCGACAGTGATACAACTCTCCCTGCTTATCAATAAGCTCGATGATGTGGAAACCAAACTCCGTTTCAACAATCTCGGAAATCTGGCCTGGCTTTAGCTTCTCCAACGCCTCGGCAAAAGGACGAACGTAGAATGACGATGGTCCTGGCTCCATCTCACCACCATACATCGCCGAGCCATCCATAGAGTACATACGCGCCAAAACCGAGAACTTTGTTTGGCCTGTAATAACACGCTCACGCATATCCAGCAATCGCTCCTTGGTACGCTGCTGCGCATCCCTCAACGATGAAGGGAACTTGGTGATATGGGCATAGACATACTGCTCGCCAAT
>JADBON010000133.1:0-4430 GCA_015656305.1 Alistipes sp. | reverse complement strand
GTCGGAGCGCTGTTTATGTCGCTTAGACCTGGATACGCCACCGACCTTACGAGTTACCTATTTGGTAATATTTTGCTTGTCAATAGGGCGGATGTAGTGTCGCTCCTTCTGCTTGCGATATTGGTTATCGTAGGTTCGGTGTTGTGGCTTCGAAAGTTGATGTACGTAACCTTCGATGAGGATTTCGCACGCAGTCAGGGAGTCCCTGTTTCGGCGGTTGCTTATTTTATGTCGGTGATTATATCCCTCACCATCGTGATGTCGATTAAGGTTATGGGTATCATCCTGCTATTGTCGCTTATCACCATCCCTGTGGTTATTGCCAATACCCTCACGCGCGACTACCGTCGTATTGCGGTGCTATCCTCTGCGGTAGCGGTGGTGGGTAACATCGCGGGCTTTTTGCTAAGTTATGAGTTTGACCTACCAACAGGTAGCTGTATTATATTTATCCTTGTTTTGCTGCTCGTGGCGGTGAAACTCTTTAAGATGTGTAGACAAAGAAGTTAACTATGAAGAAGATACATAAACTTGTCTTAAAGGCATACGTAGGACCCCTTCTTGCCGTATTCTTCATCGTGCAGTTCATCCTTATGATGAACTTCGTATGGCGATATATCGACGAGCTTACGGGTAAGGGCCTTGCCACAAGTACCATTGCGGAGCTGCTTATCTGTGGCTCTATCAATATGATTCCTATGGGTTTGCCTCTTGCTATGTTGCTCTCGGCGATTATGACTATGGGTAACCTCGGCGAGAACTTCGAGTTGTTGGCTATGAAGTCGGCAGGTTTGTCGCTTATGCGCATCCTAAAACCGCTCATCGTTGTTGCTATGATGGTCTCGGTGGGTAGCTTCTTCATTCAGAACAACCTTGTTCCCTACTCCAACCAGCGTATGTACGATATCTTGTATGATATCCGTGAGCAGCGTCAGGAGCTAAAGTTCCAGGATGGAGTATTCTTCAATGGTCTTCCAGATATGAGTATCCGTGTGGGACATCAGAATCAGGAGACGGGCTTGCTTACCGATGTTCTTATCTACGATACACGTAGCAATAATGGTAATATGACCACCACGCTTGCCGACTCGGGATATATCCATATGTCGGCAGATAAGACCTTCCTCTATGTTACGCTCTTCAATGGCCGTACCTATGAGCATACCCGTAATTCGCAGTGGTATGACCGTAATACGATGCGTCAGCACGACTTCGAGCGTCAGGATGGTACTATTCCTATCGACAAGATTTCGGGTGGTAACGCATCGAAGCAGTATAACGAGTCACAGATACGTAATATGGTTGAGCTTGAGGAGCTTATGGACTCGTTGCACATTCAGATTGAGGAGACCACAATGGCCGCTTATGAGCCGCTCCTCAAGCAGCAGCTCTTCGCCCGCGATACTACGATATTGCAGAGCGTAAAGAGCGCGGTAGACCGTTCGGGTTATAGTGAGATTAACTACTACGACTCGTTGCCAAATCTCTCGATGCGTAGCAAGGCGAAGGTCTACTCCAAGGCTGCGAGTGCTTCGCGCTCTGCGCAGGGCTCATATAGCTTCGATGAGCACTCCTCGAAGGTTGCCATCACGCAGCTCTACCGCTCCGAGGTGGAGTGGCACCGTAAGCTGACACTGCCCGTTGCTATCATCCTCTTCTTTATGATTGGAGCACCTCTGGGTGCGATTATCAAGAAGGGAGGCTTGGGATTGCCTATCGTAATCTCGGTAATCTTCTTTGTCTTCTACTATGTTGTCAGCACCTCGGGTGAGAAGATGGCAAAGGAGGGTACTTGGGAGTCGCTCTATGGTATGTGGCTACCTATCGTGGTGCTAACACCGATATCGGTCTACCTAACTATTAAGGCTACTAACGACTCATCGCTTTTGGATATGGATTGGTATGATGTCCGTATCCGTAAGTTCCGCCGCGCGGTGTCGAAGCGTATTCCTGCGTGGATGAAGATGGGCAAAAAGGGTGATGAGCATAAGACTAAGAGACGAAAATAATATGTAAGAGATATGGATGCAAAGAGTCTAAGAATCGTATTTATGGGTACTCCCGAGTTTGCGTCAACATCGTTGCGTAAGCTCGTGGGCGAGGGATATAATATTGTGGCCGTTGTCACCACGCCTGACAAACCAGCAGGTCGTGGCCAGAAGATTCACGAGAGTGATGTGAAACTTACGGCAAAGGAGTTGGGATTGCCAATCTTGCAACCCGAGAAGCTCCGCGATGAGGAGTTCCTCGCAGCGTTGAAGGCGTTGGATGTTGATTTGGGTATTGTGATTGCCTTTAGAATGTTGCCCGAGGTGGTGTGGGCAATGCCAAAGTTGGGAACGTTTAACCTTCACGCCTCGTTGCTTCCAGAGTATCGTGGTGCTGCGCCTATCAATTGGGCGATTATTAATGGCGATACTCGCACAGGTATCACAACCTTCCTTCTAAATCACGAGATTGACAAGGGTGCAATCATCGAGCAAGAGGGTGTTGACATCCTTCCAGAGGATAATATCGGTACGCTTTACGATAAGTTGATGCTTCTTGGTGCCGACCTTGTGCTTCGTACCGTAGATAAGATTGCCGAGGGTGGCTATGAGACTATCGAGCAGATGCATATCGACGAAAGTACGTTGCGCCCAGCGCCAAAGATTTTCAAGGAGGATGGTCGTATTGATTGGTCACGTAGTGCGGTGGATATCCATAACCTTGTTCGTGGCTTGTCTCCATATCCTGCGGCGTGGTCGCCAATTTTTAAGGCTGGCGAGGAGTGTGGCTCGTTGAAAATCTTTACAACGCATATCGAATTGCAGCCGATGAGCGTTGCACCAGGCAGTGTTAAGAGCGATGGCAAGAGCTATGTTGCTGTTGCTGCAGCAGATGGCTGGGTATATCTCGACGAGGTGCAGATGGCTGGTAAGCGCCGTATGGCTATCAAGGAGTTGCTCTTGGGCTGGCGCGATGTTGCCGAGGTTTGCTTTGCTTAGGAGGATGTTTTTTGTGCGAATTATTAAGTTTGTAACAATTTTGTAACATCTTTTTATTATATTTGTTGCAAGAAACTACTTTTTTATGGATTTATTTATAGTTATTACCCTGGCACTTCTTGCCGTAATGGGTATCATCGTTGGAGTCTCTAACGATGCCGTTAACTTCCTAAACTCAGCATTCGGCTCGAAGGTAGCCAAGAAGAATGTTATTCTCTCGGTTGCTGGTGCCGGAGTTATGATTGGTGTTATGACATCGAGCGGTATGATGGATGTGGCACGTAGTGGAGTCTTCTATCCTGCGATGTTCTCTTATCAGGAGATTATGATTTTGTTCCTCGGTATGATGCTCTCGAACATCATTCTGTTGGATATCTACAACTCGTTGGGTCTGCCAACCTCTACTACCGTTTCGTTGGTTTTTGGCTTGCTCGGCTCGGCAATGGCACTTGCTCTATATAATATATGGAGTGGCACTACGTCGGCAAGTCTCGGCGAGTTTATCAATTCGGGTAACGCCCTTGCCATAGTTTCGGGTATCTTGCTCTCGGTGGTCTTGGCATTCTTCTCGGGCCACTTGTTGATGTACATTTCGCGTGTCATTTTCTCGTTCCGATATAGCAAGTTGTTTAGCCGTTATGGTGCGTTGTGGTGCGGTATTACCATTGCGGGTATTATCTACTTCACTGTCTTTAAGGGCCTTAAGAGTACTACGCTTATCCCAGATGTTATTAAGGACTATGTAAACGAGAACACAGGCCTGTCGCTTCTTATCTTGTGGGCAGGTAGCTCGGTGTTGTTGTGGATATTGCAGCGCTTGAAGGTCAATATCCTTCGCGTTTCGATTTTGGCAGGTACCTTCTCTTTGGCGTTGGCCTTCGCGGGTAACGACCTCGTGAACTTTATTGGTGTTCCTTACGCTGGCTACGACTCATATATGATTGCCCGTGCAGCGGGTGAGTTGCCAACCTCTATGGCTGCGCTTTCTAATCCTACGCAGGCCAACTTCCTTATTATGTGTGCTGCGGGCTTGGTTATGGTCATTACGCTCTTTACCTCGAAGAAGGCTATGCGTGTTATCGAGACCGAGCGTAAGCTCTCATCACAGAGCGAGGAGGCTCCAACAAATAGCGATGCTACGGTTGCAGCGAGAGGTATTGTGCGTGGTGCGCGTGCCTTGAGCGAGGCTGTTAACTCGATTACTCCAAAGAGAGTTACTGGTTGGATTGATAGTCGTTTCGAGCAGCTTCCGGAGGAGGAGCGTGGCGATGTAAACTACGACCTTATCCGCGCTACGGTAAATCTTACTGCTGCGGCAATTCTCATCTCTATTGGTACACAGCTCAAGTTGCCACTCTCTACAACTTACGTAGTGTTTATGGTATCTATGGGTACGTCGTTGGCCGACAGAGCGTGGGGTAGAGAGTCTGCGGTATATCGTAT